>NZ_JAXOJX010000139.1:0-5751 GCF_034427735.1 Azohydromonas lata | reverse complement strand
CGAGCTGTTCGTGGGCCGCGTGCTGCGCATCGACCGCTGCGACGGCGAGCCGCTGGTCTTCCACGGCGGTCGCTTCGCCAGCCTCGCTCCGGCAGCTTGATCCTGCCTTGCATTTTTCGTTGCCGTCTTACAGGCCCCAGGAGTCACTCATGACCGCCTCTGTTTCCACCTCCCTGCTGCAAGCCCTCTCCAGCGGGACGCTGCGCGTCGTCGACCTGACGCACACCCTGTCCCCAGAGTTTCCTGCACTGGTGCTGCCGCCAGAACTCGGACAAGTCTGGGGCTTTAAGCAGGAGCGCATCTCGGCCTACGACGAAGCAGGTCCGGGCTGGTACTGGAACAACTTTTCCTGCGGTGAACACACCGGCACGCACTTCGACGCGCCGGTGCACTGGATCACGGGTCGCGACCATGCGAACAACACGGTCGAGACGATCGACCCACAGCGCTTCGTGGCCGGTGCGGTGGTGATTGACGCCAGTGCCGAGGTGGCAAAGAACCCCGACTGGCTGCTCACCGTCGAACACTTGCAGGACTGGGAGGCGAGGCATGGCCACATCCCGGCCGGCGCCTGGGTATTGCTGCGCACCGACTGGTCACGGCGGCTCGAAGATCCCAATGCATTCCTGAATCTTCGCGAGGATGGCGCGCACACCCCCGGTCCGACGCAGGAAGCCGTGGAGTGGCTGATCCGCGAGCGGGACGTGCTGGGCTTCGGTGTAGAGACCGTCAACACCGACGCCGGGCAGTCCTATGCCTGGCCGGTGCCGTACCCCTGCCACACGCTGATGCACGGTGCCAACAAGTACGGTCTGCAGTGCCTGCGCAACTTGGACCAACTGCCACCGCAGGGCGCCGTGATCGTGGCTGCGCCGCTGAAGATCCGCAACGGCTCCGGCAGTCCGTTGCGCGTACTGGCCCTGGTGGGTTGAGCGGAGCGCACCCATGACTTCGCATCCCGATGTCATCCTGGTCGGCAGCGGGATCAACTCGCTGGTGTGCGCGGCGCTGCTGGCTACGCGCGGCAAGCGAGTGCTCGTTCTGGAGCGCAATGACCGGCTGGGCGGCTGCATCCGCACCGAGGAGTTGTTTCCCGGCTACCGGCATGACGTGCTGTCGCAGTGGTATCCACTGTTCGTCGGCAGCCCGGCCTATACCGAGCTGCGGTCCAAACTGGAGGCCGCTGGCCTGGTGTTCGAGCAGTGCGACTACACCACCGGCTTGGTACTGCTCGATGGTCGTGGCATTGCGCTGAAGCAGAACATTGGCGACACGGTTCGTCGCCTCGAAGCCGTGGCCCCGGGCGACGGTGTGGCGTTTGGTGCGATGGCGACGCGGCTGTTTGGTGAGGACGCAGCACTGACCTTCGGCCTGCTGGGTCAGCAGCCCTACGGATTAGGCGTGGTGAAACTGCTGTTCCGTGAATGGCGCAAGCGCGGCTTGGAAGGGCTGACGGGGTTCGCTGCCGATTCGCTGGAGAGCTTTAGGCGTTGGTCCGAGCGCTCGTTGCGGCACGACCTGAGCCGTGCGCTGATGGCGCCTTGGGTGCTGCACTCCGGCCTCGGACCGGACGAGTCGTGTTCCGCGCTGATCGGCAAGCTGACCTTCGCCGCCGTGGTGGCCGGGGGCATGCCGGTGGTGCGCGGTGGCAGTGACGGTATCGTGCAAGCGCTGCGCCAGGTGATCGAGCAGCACGGCGGCGAGCTACGCGTCAACGCGGAAGTTACCGAGGTGCTGGTCAATGGGAGCGGCCGGCGGGTCCGTGCGGTCGGCGTGAGGGTGGGCAGCGAGACGATACGCGCTGACGAAGCCGTGATCTGCAACGTCACGCCGCCGCAGCTGTACGGCAAGCTGTGGCCGCAGGCGCCGTCTCCGGTGCGTGAGCGCGCCGCGGGCTATCGCTTCGGCCGCGGCGGCATGCAGGTGCATTTCGCGCTGCGCGGTACACCGAACTGGGCCGATGCCGAACTGGCCCGCGTGCCGCTGCTGCATCTCACGGAGAGCCTGGAGCAGGTTTGCACATCGGTGGTGGAGGCCAACAACGGCCTGCTGCCGAGCCGTCCGACCTTGGCCATCGGTCAGCCCACGGCGGTGGACCCGAGCCGTGCGCCGGCCGGCGGCTCGATCCTGTGGATCCAGATGCAGGAGTTACCCGTGCGACTGCGTGGCGACGCTGCCGCGCAGATCGAGGTGCCTGCTGACGGCTGTTGGACCGACGCCGTGCGCGAAGCCATGGCTGACCGGGTACAGGCGCGTCTTGAACAAGTCATGCCCGGCTTGGCGCAGCAGATCGTTGGCCGGCGGGCCTTCGGGCCGGCCGACCTGCAGGCGCTGAACGCCAACTTGGTCGGCGGCGATCCCTACTCGGGCACGTGCTCGCCCGACCAGTTCTTCTGGTTGCGTCCGTTCGCCGCTACCCAGGGTGCGCGCACGCACCGCACGCCATGCCGCGGGCTGTACCAGATCGGTGCATCCACCCACCCCGGGCCGGGCCTCGGTGCAGGCTCCGGCTACCTGGTCGCTCAGGCCCTGGCGCCACGCTGACGCACCCGCAATACAAATCGCATGAGCGAAGCGGTCCAGCCACAGTGCGTGGCTGGACCCGGGTGCCGTTGCTCCGCATGACCTTGTGCGCTGGCGGCCGTGCTGAGCTCCGCATCACCGAACCAAGCCCTGTCGGATTCAAAAGGGTGGGCCGTTCAACCAGCCGCCTGACCAGGCCCACCTGCCTCCACGAGCCAGCGCGGCGCACTGTCAATGGACGCCCACTGGGCGATGAGAGGAGCAATATGAGCACCGTAATGCTGCGCCGCGGCGTGGCCGCGCTTGGCATGTCGATGGCGGCTGCGGCGTGCCAGGCCACTGAAGGCAACGGCTTGGGGCTTTACCCCGATGGCCTGGAGAACTTTCTCTCCGGTGCGCTGCCGCCCTCGGGCGTGCACACATTGGTCTACGCAGGGGGTGGGCAGTACGACAAGCTGCGCGACAACGATGGCAAGCACATCGGTCCGCCGGACTTCAAGGTCAAGTTCGGCGCCGTGGTGCCCCGTGTGGTGTGGGTGACGCCGCACACGCTGCTGGGCGGACAGCTTGCCTTCGAGGCGCTGGCGCCACTCCTGAGCGTGGATGTCCGGGCGGGCGGCCAGACCTTCAGCAAGGTGGGCGTCGGCGATCTGGTCTTGGGCGCAGTCCTTGGTTATCACCATTCTCCGGCTTTGCATTCGGCGTTTGGCTTTGACATCTACGCGCCCACCGGACAGTACGACCGCAACAACCCTGCCAGCCTGGGAAGGAACGTCTGGGCCTTGCAGCCCGTCGCCGCGGTGAGCTATGCGCAGCCGGTGGGCCTGAATGTCGACGTGAAGGCGATGTGGGACATTCCCCGGCGCAACGACGACACACAGACGCGCTCCGGCCAGGCATTGCATGCCGACTATGCGATGGGATGGGGCCTTGGCAATGGCTGGGTGGTGGGCGTCGGTGGGCACGTCTACCGTCAGATCACTGACGACAAGGGCCCTAACGCCGGCACCGGCAAGGCCTCTTCGTTGGCCATCGGCCCGTCGCTTCGCTACGCCAATGACAAGGGTCTGATGATCACCGTGAAGTTCCAGCAGGAATTCCACGTACGCAACCGTCCCGAAGGACAGCAACTCTGGGTCAAGGCGTCGCTGCCGTTCTGATCGAAGGCGAGGCTCAGGAGGGCCTCGCTGCGCCAGATAGCGCCGCGCGCTCAGCTTGGCCGGCGCATCAGAAACCGGGCCTGCGGCGTGATCTCGAAGTAGTCGGCCGGCCCGCCGCCTCGCAATATCGGCTGCGCTGCCGTTGTGTCGTAGTTGCCGTCAGCGGCGCTGAGCAGTGCGCGGTCGATGTGCACCATCACGACCTCTCCGAAAACCATCCAGGTGTCAAGCGCACCGCCGAGGTGGTCCTGCATTTGCCTGACCTCGATGGCCTTGCACTCCATGGCCACCGGGCTCTGGCCTACCGCGGGCGGGCGGACCAGCGCAGAGCCTCGCGGCGTCAGACCCGCGAGCTGGAATTCGTCGCCGGCCACTTCCGCGCTGGTGGCATTCACGGCATCGGCCAGCGCCCGGGTGGCAAGGTTGTAGACGAACTCGCCGGTGGCTTGCACGTTGCGAACCGTGTCTTTGTAGCCGACGCTTGAAAACGCGACGATCGGCGGCCGATAGTTGAAAACATTGAAGAAGCTGTAAGGCGCCAGGTTGGGTCGTCCCTGGTCATCGCATGTCGAGATCCAACCGATGGGCCGGGGTCCAAGGATGGCCGCGATCGGATCGTGCCGCAGTCCGCTGCCTTTGCAAGGTTCGTAGGAGTGCATCGTGTTGCCCATCAAGAAGCTTTTTTGAAATGGCGCGAGTCTATTGACACGCCTGTCGCTGGGATGCCGCTTTTGCAGCGGACATTTGAATCTCTGCAGGATCCGGATAGACCTGCTGCAGCCGGGTGAGGTGGTGCACGCGGGACCGCGTGAGGCATATGCACGACCGCTTATGTGCAGGACCTTCAGCCCTTATGACGTCGCCGCTGTTGTGTGCGGTCCGTGGATATTCGCTGCAGCAAGCGGCTAGGGACTGGCTGAGCCAACACCCAATATTGATCCACGGTTCACGCCGCGCCAGGAATGGGCTCCTGCCGGCTGAAGTCGCGCTTCGTATTGAAGCGATTCACGTGGAAAGGCAAATTCATGAAGGGTCTTGAAGGCAAGGTGGCCATCGTCACCGGTGGAGCCACGTTGATCGGTGCGGCGGTGGTGGATGCCCTGGTGGCGGGGGGCATGCGCGTGGCCGTGTTCGACGTCGACCGGCAGGGCGGCGCCAAGGTGGCTGAACGTCATGGTCCGGCAGTGATGTTCCAGGCGGTGGATATCACCGACGACGCGCAGATTGCACAGCATGTGGACCTGGTGCAGTCGGGCTTCGGGCGCGTGGACGCGCTGGTCAATCTGGCCTGCACGTACACCGATGACGGTGCCGCGTCCGGGCGGGCCGAATGGCAGCAGGCGCTCAATGTCAATGTCGTCAGCGCCGTGATGATGGCCCGCGCGGTGCGCGCGGCCATGCGCGCGGTCGGTGGCGGCGCGATTGTCAATTTCACCAGCATCTCCTCCAGCGTCGCTCAGACCGGCCGCTGGCTGTACCCGGTGTCCAAAGCTGCGCTGCTCCAGGTCACCCGCAGCCTGGCGATGGATTTCGCACCGGACCGCATCCGCGTCAATTCGGTGTCCCCGGGCTGGACCTGGTCGCGTGTCATCGAGCAGCTCGCCGGCGGCGACCGTGCCAAGGCTGACCAGGTGGCGGCGTCCTATCACCTCCTCGGTCGGCTGGGTGATCCGGCCGAGGTCGCCGAAGTAGTGGCCTTCCTGCTGTCGGACCACGCCAGCTTTGTCACCGGCGCGGACTACGCCGTTGACGGCGGGTACTCGGCCATGGGTCCCGAGCAGAACCTGCCCGCCATTCCACGCCTGATGGCCTGAGCCCCTGGCATTTCCCAGTTCATCGCAATTCACAAGGAGACATATCCATGCGCCGCATTGCCATTGTCGGAGGAGGGCAGGCCGGCTTGCCGCTGGCCCTGGGCCTGCTGGACAAGCGCTACGAGGTGACGGTGGTCACCAACCGCATGCCCGACGACATCCGCCGCGGCAAGGTCATGTCCAGCCAGTGCATGTTCGATTCTGCGCTGCAGATCGAGCGCGAGCTGGGCCTGAACCCGTGGGAGAGCGACTGT
>NZ_JAXOJX010000138.1:0-5895 GCF_034427735.1 Azohydromonas lata | reverse complement strand
CGCCGCGCAGATGACGATGGCGGCGATGAGCGAGATCAGCATCAGCAGCCAGCCCGGCAGGCCGGAATCGCCCAGGGCGGAAACCACGGTCCAGCTGACCATGGCCCCCACCATGAGCACCTCGCCGTGAGCGAAGTTGATGAGATTAATGATGCCGTAGACCATCGTGTAGCCCAGTGCCACGAGCGCGTACATGCTGCCCAGCACCAGACCATTGATGATCTGCTGAAGAAAAATATCCATCCGAGGGATCTCCTGCTGCTTACTGCCGGCGCATGGCTGGCGCCTGTTTTTCGGCTCGTTCGGGTCGCGGCCGGGCGGGGGATACGCACGGGCCATGCCGGCCCCCATTGGTGAACGGGCCCGGCTGCCGAAAAACGGCGGATTGTAGGTGTGCACTCCCGCCCAAATGCTCGGGAGTTGCCCTCGCGCCGCCAGTCAAGCGAAGAAAGCTTCGCTTACATCAAGAGTGTTCAACGGTCGCCATCTTCGCGCGCGGCGGCGTCCAGGCGGCGCAGTTCGGCGAGTTTGTCGCCTATCTTGATTTCCAGCCCCCGCGGCGCCGGCTCGTAGAAGCGCTCGTCCACGCCGTCCGGCAGGTAGCGCTCGCCGGCCGCGTAGCCGCCGGCCTCGTCGTGCGCATAGCGGTAGTCGCGCCCGTGGTCGAGTTGCTTCATGAGCGCAGTGGGTGCATTGCGCAGGTGCAGCGGCACCGGTCGGGTGCCGTCGCGCTTCACGAAGGCGCGCACCGCGTTCCAGCCCTTGTAGACGGCGTTGGACTTCGGCGCCACGGCCAAATACACCGCGGCCTCGGCCAGCGCCAGCTCGCCTTCGGGCGAGCCCAGGCGCTCGTAGGTTTCGGCCGCATCCAAGGCCAGGCGCAGCGCGCGCGGGTCGGCCAGGCCGATGTCCTCGGCGGCCATGCGTATGAGGCGCCGCGCCACGTAGCGCGCGTCGGCCCCGCCGTCGAGCATGCGCGCCAGCCAGTACAGCGTGGCGTCGGGGTTGGAGCCGCGCACGGATTTGTGCAGCGCGGAAATGGCGTCGTAGAACTGGTCGCCACCCTTGTCGTAGCGGCGCAGTTGCTCGCCCAAGGTGCGCTCCAGCAGCGGCTCGTCCAGCTCCGGCGTGTCGCCGGCCAGGGCCACGAGGTTTTCAAAGGCGTTGAGCAGCCGCCGCGCGTCGCCGTCGGCATAGCCGACGAGCCGCGCCTGCGCCGCCTCGCTCATGGGCGGCGCGCCCAGCGCCTCGCGGCCACGGGCGATGAGCGCGCGCATGTCCTCGTCGGCCAGCGACTTGAGCACGTGCACCGTGGCGCGCGACAGCAGCGCGGCGTTGACTTCGAAACTGGGGTTTTCGGTGGTGGCGCCTATGAAGGTGAAGAGCCCCGCCTCGACGTGCGGCAGGAAGGCGTCCTGCTGCGCCTTGTTGAAGCGGTGCACCTCGTCCACGAACACCACCGCCGCGCGCCCCTGGCCTTGCGCCGCGCGGGCGCGCTCCACGGCCTCGCGGATTTCCTTGACGCCTCCGAGCACCGCCGAGATGACGATGAACTCCGCGTCGAAGGCCTGGGCCATGAGCCGCGCCAGCGTCGTCTTGCCCACGCCCGGCGGGCCCCACAGGATCATGGAATGCAGCCGCCCCGTCTCGAACGCGCGCCGCAGCGGCTTGCCGGGGCCCAGCAGGTGCTGCTGGCCTATGACTTCATCGAGGCTGTGCGGCCGCAGCCGCTCGGCCAGCGGCGCCTGCACCGGGGCAGCGCCTCCAGCCGGGGACGACGGTTGGGCGGGCGCGAACAAGCTTTCCTGGGCATCCATGGCTTGATTGTCTCAGCCGCACTGTTGACATCACGGTCACGGGGCCGACACGCGCCTTGCGTACCATCGCCGGCCTTTGCCCCCGGCCAGCCCACCTGCCCTCCCGTGAACAAGACCCGACGATCTGCCGCCGCGCGCGCGGCGCGCGCCCTGGCGCTGGCCCTGCCCGCACTGCTGCCCGGCTGGGCCGGCGCCCAACAGGACACCGGCGCCGACGCGCTGCCGGACTGGGACGCCCGCTTCCAGAGCACCTACGTCTGGCAGCGCAAGCCCGCCCTGCGCTCGCCCTACGCCGGCGAGCACAGCCTGCACGCCGAACGAGAGCGCAGCCACAGCTTCACCGCCACCGCGGCGCTGGGCTGGCGCGCCTGGCGCGGCGGCGAGCTGTGGCTCAACCCCGAAGTGGCCGCCGGCGTGCCGCTGTCCGAGCTCACGGGTTTAGGAGGCTTCACCAACGGCGAGATGGCGCGCAGCTCCGGCCCCAATCCGCGCATCTACCGTGCCCGGCTGTTCCTGCGCCAGACCGTGGACCTGGGCGGCGAGGCCGACAGCGTCGAAGGCGGCGTCAATCAACTGCCCCTGGCCACCACGCGGCGGCGGCTGAGCTTCATGGTGGGCAACTACGCGGTGACGGACCTGTTCGATGCCAACGCCTACAGCCACGACCCGCGCACGCAGTTCCTGAACTGGTCGCTGGTCACGCACGGCGCCTGGGACTTCGCCGCCGATGCGCGCGGCTACACCTGGGGCGCGGCCGTGGAGGCTCGCGACGGCGCCTGGGCGCTGCGCGCCGGCCACTTTGCCCAACCCAAGGAACCCAACGGCCAGGCGCTGGATGGGCGCCTGGGCGCGCACTACGGCGACCAGATCGAGCTGGAGCACGGCCACGAGTGGGCCGGCCAGCCCGGCGCGCTGCGGCTGCTGGCCTTCCGCAACCGCGCCCGCATGGCGCGCTACGACGACGCGCTGGCCCTGGCCCGCGCCGGCGGCACCGTGCCGGACCTGGCCGCCGCGCGCGACGGCGAGCAGACCAAGCGCGGCCTGGGCCTGGCGCTAGAGCAGCAACTGCACCCCGACGTGGGCCTCTTCGCCCGCGCCAGCGCCAGCGACGGCGCCACCGAGACCTATGCCTTCACGGAAATAGACCGCTCGCTGTCGGCCGGCGTGCTGGTGCGCGGCACCTCGTGGGGACGCGGCCAGGACAGGCTGGGCCTGGCCCTGGCGCACAACGGCCTCTCGGCCGCGCACCGCGACTACCTGGCCGCCGGCGGCCTGGGCTTCTTCCTGGGGGACGGGCGGCTGCGCTACGGCACCGAGCGCGTGCTGGAGGCCTTCTACAACCTGCAGCTCGCGCCCCAGGCCACGCTTGGGCTGGATTGGCAGCGCATCGCCAACCCCGGCTACAACGCCGACCGCGGGCCGGCCCGCTTCGTAGGCCTGCGGCTGCACCTGGAGCTTTGAGCCGGCGCGGCCGCCGGCCCGCCTCAGAAGCGCCAGCCCGCGCCCACGCGCAGCACGTCCTGCGCCTCGAAGTTCTGCTTGGGGTCCCAGGCGGCGCGCAGGAACCAGCGCGGGAAGTCCAGCGTCGCGGTGAAGCCGGTGGCGCGGATGAACGTGCCGTCCTCCATCTGCCCCTGCTTGCGCAGCAGGTCCAGCGTCAGGCGCCGGCCTTGCGGCAGCGGCCACTGGCCGGTGAGGTGCACATGCTGCTGCCCGGTGTGCAGCCGGTCGTCGCGCACCACCGTCACGCCCAGGGCGCGGCCGTCCTCGCCCTTCCAGCCCACCACGACCGTGAGCGCGTCGTTGGGATCGAAGTTGAGGTTTTGGTAAGGCTTGAGGTTGGTGCGCCCAATGCCGGCCTGCACGTAAAAGCGCTCGCCCGCCTGCAGCGCAAGGCTGCCGCCGACGAAACCGCGCGTGGCCACCTGCAGCGAGGGCAGCAGCGACAGCGGCACGGGCAGCGCGTCGCCCCCCAGGTGCCAGACGCCGTCCCAGCCCGCGCGGGCCTGGTTGCCGAAGTCGCGGTCGCGGTAGGCGCCGATCCAGGCGCTGCTGTCCTCGCGGCGCCAGCGCAGGTTGACGTCCAGCCCGTCCGGGCCGCCATGCACCCCGTGGCGAGTGGCGGTGAACTTGAAGGGCAGCGGGTGATCGTCCTGCGCCACCGGCGTCTGCGCCGCGGCCAGGGCGGCGAAGAGTGCCAGCGCCGCCCCCGCGCCTGCGCGCCAAAGGCACAAGGGGCGAAAGCGGCGTGGCGTGCTCATGGCCTCAGGGGTGGCCGCCCATGAGCACGGGCTTGATGCCCTTCTTCTCCTCGCGCCGCGCCATCCAGGCGTAGAGCGTGGGCAGCACCAGCAGCGTCAGCACCGTGGCCGAGACCAGGCCGCCGATCACCACCACCGCCAGCGGGCGCTGCGTCTCCGCGCCGATGGCGTGCGACAGCGCCATGGGGAACAGGCCCAGCATGGCCAGCAGCGCCGTCATCAGCACCGTGCGCAGCCGCGTGAGGCTGCCCTGCAGCACCGCCTCGGTCAGGCCCATGCCTTGCGCGCGCAACTGGTTGTAGTAGGTCACCATCACCACGCCGTTGAGCACGGCCTGCCCAAAGAGCGCGATGAAGCCGATGGCCGCCGACACCGACAGCGGAATGCCCGTGATCGCCAGCGCCAGGATGCCGCCGATCAACGCGAACGGGATGTTGGCCACGATCAACAGCGCGTTGTTGAACGATTTGAAGGCATCGAACAGCAGCAGGAAGATGACCAGGATGGACAGCGGCACCACCCACGACAGCCGCTTCATGGCGCGCTGCTGGTTCTCGAACTCGCCGGACCAGACAATGTCGTAGCCCGCCGGGAGTTGAAGCTCCTTGGCGGAGGCCGCCTGCAGGTCCGCCACCACCGAGCCCATGTCGCGGCCACGGATGAAGATGCCCACCGCCGCCACGCGCTGCCCGTTCTCGCGGGCGATGTTCATCGCGCCGCTGGCCTGGCTGATGTGCGCGAGCTGCGACAGCGGAATCTGCGCCCCCGAGGGCGAGGTCACCAGCAGCCGGCCCAGCGCGTCGATGCTGCGGTACTGCGGCGCCAGGCGCACCGTCACGGCGAAGTGGCGCTCGCCCTCCCACAGGTCGGACGTGGCCTTGCCCGCCAGCGCGGTTTCGATCACGTCCTGCACGTCGCCCACGTTGATGCCGTAGCGGGCGGCGGCGTCGCGGTCGATGTCGATCTTGACCTGCGGCAGCTGGCCCTCGCGGTCGATGAAGGCGCGGCTCACGCCCTGGGTGCGCCGGGCCAGCGTCACCATCTTGGTGGCCAGCTCGCGCAGCTTGTCCAGGTCGTCGCCCTTGATCTTGATGACCACCTGGCCGTCGATCTGCGAAATGCTTTCCAGCACGTTGTCGCGGATCGGCTGTGAGAAGGCCGTCTCCAGCCCGGGCAGGTCGTTCAGGGCCGTGTCCATGGCCTCGATGATCTTTTCCTTGTTCATGCCCGCGCGCCACTGCCCCTCCGGCTTGAAGCCGACGAAGGCTTCCAGGCCGTTGAAGATCTTGGGGTCGGTGCCGTCGTCCGGGCGGCCCACCTTGGTGACCACGGTGGAGACCTCAGGCACGGTGCGCAGCGTGTCGCGCACGCGCCGGGCCATCTGCTGCGCCTCGGTGGGCGACACCGAGGGCGGCAGCGTGGTGTTGACCCACACCGTGCCCTCGTCGAGCTCCGGCAGGAACTCCGAGCCCAGCAGCGAGCCCACCACGCCCGCGCCGGCCAGCGCCGCCACGGCCACCAGCAGCACGGCCTTGGGCCGGTGCAGCGCCCATTCCAGCGCCGGGGTGTAAAGCTTCTTGCACCCCCTTACGAGCGCGTTGTCCTCGTGCGGCACCTGCTTCTTGAGCAGCAGCAGGCACAGCAGCGGCACCAGCGAGAGCGCCAGCACCAGCGAGCCCACCAGCGCCGAGGTCACGCTCCACGCCATGGGCGAGAAGATGCGGCCCTCGTGGCGCTGCAACGTGAAGATGGGCAAATGGGCCGCGATGATGATGACCATGGAGAACAGGGTCGGACGGCCCACCTCTATGGTCGCG
>NZ_JAXOJX010000137.1:0-6427 GCF_034427735.1 Azohydromonas lata | reverse complement strand
TGTGTATAAGAGACAGCCGCTGGACGGCGTTGCCCCGGGTGCCCGCGGGGCCGCGGCGGCGTCCGGCGCGCCGGCCAGGCCGGGCGCTTCGACAAGCCGCGCCGCCCTCTCCTCCCCGGCCAGGCGCAAGGCCCGCGCGACCAGCGCCCGCGGCTCGGCGTAGGGTGGCGCGCTGGCGTCGATGCCTGGATGGTTGTCCGCGGCTGCGGCCGCGGGCGCGTGCAGGGACGCCGGCCCCGGCGCGCCGCCCAACGCCCGCCACAGCGGCGCCACATCCGCGCGTGGCACGGCGGCGATCAGGGCTTTTGTGAAACCTTCGCGCGCCATGGCGGCGACCCAGGCCGGCAGGGCGGCCGGGGCTTCCGGCAGCGCCGCCACGGCGTGCATCACCGCTCCCAGCGCCGTGGGCGTGTCCGGTGCCTGCGCCAGCGCCGGCAGCAGCCGCGGCCAGAACCACGCCGCGGGCGCGGGCCCGCGTGCCAGGCGCAGGCCCAGCGCCAGGTGGGCGTGCAGCGCGTCGCGGAACCACACGGCGTCGGCCGTGGCGGCCTGCGGCGCGTCGCCGGGCAGCCAGCGCAGGCGAGACTGCGCCATCGCGGTCTCCAGTCGCAGCGCCCAGGCCTGTGCGCTGGCGTCGGCGCGCACGGGGCCCAGGCTCAGGCGGCGGACGAACAGCAGCCGCCGGCCCACGTCCGGCAGGCTGGCGCAGCGCAGCGCGTCTTCCAGGCGCAGCGCGGCGCGGCGCGCGTCCTCGTGGCTGGCGGCCTGCAGGTGCAGGCGGCGCACGGTGCGGTCCACGGCGGCCATGGCGCACGCGGCTCCGGCCTCAGGACAGCGACAGCGGCACGCGCTTGAACGCGCCGCCGCTGCGCGCGGGCGAGGCGCTCACCACCGGGGCATCGTCGAAGTGCACCCGCACGTCCATGCCCAGCGACTCCTGCCCGGCCGCCACGTGCAGCACCCGCGCCGAGACCTCGGCCGCGCCGATGTCCTCCACCACCGCGCGCGCCACCACCGCGTTGTTGCGGTAGACCAGGGCCTGCATGCCCACGCGCAGCCGCGCCGGCTCCAGCGCCGCCAGCGGGAGGCTCACCCCCGGCCGCACGGCGCCCACCGGCCGCGCCAGCCGCCCCGCCACGATGCGCCCAACCGGCGCGTGGCTGGCCAGCAGCAGGCACATGCGCACCACGTCGTTCACCAGCGCCTCGGCCTGCGCCTGGCGCGGGTCCACGCGGGCGAACAGCCAGTCGGCATAGGCCTGCATCCGGCGCCGGTCCAGGGAGTCGATCTCGCTGAAGCGCGGCAGGTTGGAGAGGTCGCGCAGCGAGGGCGTCTCGTCGAACTGCGACATCTGCTCGGCCCAATCCAGCCGGATGGACGGCAGCACCGCGCTGAGCTCGGCGTGCAGGCAGGTGCACACGCCGGCCATGCGGTCGAACAGCTCGGCCGCCAGGCGCGACACCTCGCCGCGCCCATGCTCGCCCTCGGCCAGGTCGCCCAGCGACACGACCTCCTGCACCTGCACGCGCAAGCCCTGCCAGGTGGCCGTGGCCAGCAGCGGCCACTGCAGCCGGTTCAGGCGCTCGGCGCGCGCGGCCAGCAGCGGTGCCTGGCGCGTGAGCAGTTGCGTCAGGGCCGTGCCGATGCGGCTGCCGCTCAAGGTTGAGGGGGCAACGATGCCGCGCTGTGCCAGCAGGGTGCTGCGCGATTGCGCGCCGCGCAGCGTGCGCAGCAGCAGCTCGCCGCGGTCCAGCCGCTCCACCAGGGCCCGCACGTCCACGAACCAGGCCGCCGGCGCCTCGCGGACGACCTTGAGCATTTCCGCCAGCTCGTCCGGCACGTCCGGGTGCGAGCGCAGGCAGGCCGGCACGGGTGCCTCGGCCAGCGCCGGGTCCACCGCGCGCCAGGGCGCCTGCAGCGCCTGCGCGGCCTCGCGCGGGCGCATGTAGGCCACGAAGCGCACCTCCTCGGCCAGCACGCGGGCGCGCCGCTCGTTGATGGCGGCCAGCCGCGCCTCCTCCTCCGCGATGAGCGCGCGCGTCACGCCCACGTCGTGCCGCGCCTCGGCCAGCCGCTCCTCCACGGCCTGCAGCCGCTGCGCGGCGTCGCTCCAGTGGCCTTGCAGCGTCTGCAGCACGGCTTCGCAGCGGCCCAGCGCGTCGCGGTAGACGGTGAGCCGGCCTTCGAGCTGGCGCAGCAGCGCCACCGTGTTGTCCGACAGCGCCACGGTCTGCGAGAACAGCAGCGCCTCGTCCTCCGCGCCCGTGCTGATGGGCGGCAGCAGCAGCAGCGTCAGCAGTTCCGGCTGGGCCAGGAAATCGGTGAGCGCCCGCTGCGTGGGCTGGTTGGAGCCGCGCAGGAAGGGGTCGTCCTTGAGGCCGTAGACGACGAAACCGTCGAACACCGAGGGCAGCTCGCCGCTGTCCTGCGCCGACAGCGTCTTCACCAGCTCCACCAGCGAGGCCACGGTGCGCTGGCGGTTGGCCAGCGCGTAGTCGCGCGCCTCGGTGGACGGCGGGCTCTTGAGCCGGTCTGCGATGGCCGTGGTGCGCACCGTCGACAGGCCCACCACCGGGTTGGCGTAGACGATGGCCTCCGGCGCGCTGGGCTTGCGCAGCAGCAGGCTGCGCGGCTGCGACTGCGCCAGCCGCACGGCCGTGGTCACGCTGTTGGCCGGCAGTGCGAGCAGCGAGGATTTCACGGTCGCCGCCGCCCCCGGCGTGGGCGTAGGCGCGGGGGCCGCCGCGGCCATGGCCATCAGGCCCTCGGCCGTGCCGGCCAGCACCGAGGGCTGCGCGGCGCGGCGCAGGTTGAGCGTGTCCAGGTACTGCCTGATCTGCGACTGCACCACCACGGCGCTGTCGCTCTTGGCGATGGCCGCGATGGCCGGCGACACGCTCAGCCGCGAGGCGTCGCTGGTGCTGAGCATGAGCTGGCGCAGGCGGTGGATGTCCACCTGCATGTGCGCGAAGCCGAAGTCGGTGATGTCGTCCACGCGGTCTATGCGCGTGCGCAGGAAGTCGGCAAAGCCCGCCACGCCGCGCAGCAGCAGTTGCGACTGCTCGTGGCCGGACAGGCGCAGCAGCGCCGGGTCCTGCATGAGCTGCGCGTAGGCCGGCACCACGCCCGTGCGCGCCGTGGTCGTGGGCGTGAGCACGCCCAGGCCGCCGCGCAGCGCGATGCCGCTGCCCAGCAGCACCTGGTGCGTGGTGCGTATGCCGCCGCCGTGCGGGTGGCGCGGCCACACGGGCTCGGCCTGCAGCGACCACGCCGGGTGGGTGCTCGTGGGCGGCTGCGGGCGGCCGAAGGTGATGTCGCTCACCGCCAGCTCGCCGCCGCAGGCGAAGAGGTTGATCTCGTACAGGCCCACGCCGTCGCGGTCCGGCGGCAGCGGGATTTCCAGCCACACCCAGCGCGAGGACGGCGGCAGCGCCCCCGCGCGCGTGGCCTCGTGGAGGAGCTGCGCCCGCGCCGGCAGCAGCCTGGCCAGCTCGTCCAGGCGGTTCTCGCCCCAGAAGGCGGCGCGCTCCCAGTAGGCCATCTCGTCGCCGTACTGGCTCAGCCGCAGCGTGGCCACCAGCGAGTGCGGCGGGTTGACCTCGTCCAGGTACACGGCCATCAGCAGCTTGGGCGCGATGCCCTCGGTGAAGTCCGACGGTTTCAGCAGCAGCGCGCCGGGGTCGCCGTCCTCGATGTCCACGCCATGCCCGCGCCAGGCGCTGCCCGGCGCGTACTGGAGGTTGAAGCCGCCGGAGGGCAGCCGCAGCGGCGAGTCCAGCGGCAGCGCCTCGCTCGCCTGCGGCGGTTGCACGGGCAACAGGTTGGGAGCGACGCCGCCCGCGGCGTCGAAAGGCGCCCATAAATCGTTGGTGCTCAGCAGCTCCCAGGCTTCGTTGCCCTGCGGCCGCGCGCCCGCGGGCAACTGGTTGCAGAACCACTTGCGCCAGGTGTTGGCCGTGGTGGCGCCGGCCATGCCGAAGGCCGCGCGCCCGTCGAACAAGGAAAAAGCCATGCCGTTGACGGGCTGGCCGGCCAGGCCCACGGCGGCCGCCGGTATCTGCAGCCGCACCCAGGCGCCGGCTTCCGGCAGGTCGCCCAGGCGCTGGCGCGAGGCCGGCGTGGTGGCCGGGTTGCCCCAGGCGATCAAGTCCTCGCCCCAGTAGGCGCGGTGCTCCCAACTGGTGCCCACGCGCCACTGCAGCATGAGCGTGCGCGGCGGGTGGTCGGGGTCCAGGCACACCCAGGCGAAGAGCGACTCGCCCGCGGCCAGCGTGAAGGCGGGCGTGGCGCCGTCGAAGAAATGCTGGTGCAGCCCGCCCATGAGCGCGCTGCGATGGCCGCCACCCGGCGGCGGCGGGCCCCAGGGCGAGAGCGATTCGCTCTCCAGCGCCAGTGGGTCGTCGTCCCAGGCGGGCACGGCCGGCTGGCTGCCGTCGATGGCGTGGCGCAGCATGGCCCTCTTGCGCCGCAGCCCCTGGCGCCCCCCCAGCTCGCGCGCGCGGTCCAGCAGGAAGCGGTTGAGCGTGTGCGTGAACTCGGGGTCCAGAACTTCCTTCTTGAGCAGCCGCGGCTCCCAGGACGCCTGCGGCACGGGCACCAGCAGCCGCACGCGCTCGGCGGCCGAGAGGTTCACCGGCGCCAGCGGCGCGGCCTCGCGCAGGGCCACATCCAGTTGCTCCAGCGGCACGGGCACGGCGTCCAGCGTCACCAGCGGCGGAAAGAACTCGCAGCGGAAGTTGGCGAGGTCCAGCACGTTTTTCGGCAGCAGCCCGCAGGGCGGGATGTGCAGGAAAGGGTCGGCCAGCGTCTTGACCGGCGGCGGGGGATCGCCGAGCTCGGCCAGTTCCTCGGCGAACTGCTCGATCCTGGCCTGCCACAGCGCCGGCAGCCGGCTGTGGGCCGACAGCCGCGTGGCGCCCGCGGGCGCGTCGAACGCCAGTTGCAGCCTCGCTTCGCGCGCGCGCCCGCCCTGGCGCACCACGGCGGCGCGGTCGGAGAAGGCGATGCCGCCGGCCGCATCCAGCCCAAGCAGCGCGACGGGCACGCCCAACAGCTCCCAGGGCAGCGCCTGCCCCTGGGCCAGGCGGGCCTCGGCCTCGAACACCGCGTAAGCCAGCGCGTTGCGCCGGCGCAGCGTGGTGGCGGGCAGCGCGATGGCGCCTTCCGGCCACGGATACCAGACCAGCCGCACGCCGTCGGCCAGCCGCCAGTCCTCGGCGGTGGCGGGGTCCATGTCGTCGCCGCAGGCGCAGCGGTCGCAGGGGTCGGCCGGGTCGAAGTCCACCGAGTCCACCGTCACCGGCTGCAGCAGCACGACGCCCGCGCGGTTGAGGTGCGCGCTGCCCGCGTCCAGGAAGGCCCCCACCGAGCTGCCGATGACGCGCTGCCCGGGCTCGCCGGGCAGCACGGGCAGCTCCACCGCATTGGTGGCGCCCGGCGCCTGCCCCGGCGCAAACCAGGCCAGGGGCAACGCCACGGGCAGCGCGCGCAGCTCGCATTCCAGGCGCTGCAGCAGCGTCACGTCCTCGCCGCTGACCGTCAGGCCCTGCCCCGGCTCCAGCATCAGCTGGAGGGTGCTGCCCTCCAGCACGTGGTTGAGCTCCAGCCCGCGCACCACGCCGGCGGTGAAGGCCTGGCCGCGTTGGGCGATGCGGCCGGCCTGCCACTGCTGGCGGCCCTGCAGCGTGGGGGCGGTGAGCGCGCGGCCGGGGAAGAGGTTGGGACGGCGCAGCCAGGCCACGGCCGCGGCGGCGGCGTCCTGCGGCGACAAGGCCACCACCCGCTCGCCCGGCAGGGGGGTGTTGATGGGGGTCACGCTGCTCACGGGGCGTCTCCTTGGAGGTTCGCGGGCCTTGGCCGCTCAGGCGGCCGTCGGCGCGGCGGGTGTGGCGTGCTCAGGCCTTGGGCTTGCGCGGCGCTGCGGGCGCTTTGGCCGCTTTGGTCGCTGCGGCCGTCTTGGCCGGCGCGTTGGTCTTGCCGGCCTTGGCCGCCTTGACCGGCGGCATGGGCGCCGGTGCTGGCGTGGCCGCAGCCCGCCGCGCTGCCTTGGGTGCCGGCGCGGGCGCTGCGGGCTGCACGCTGGGCGCCGAAGGCGGCGTGGGAGGCGGCAGGCCGCGCACCAGCGGTACCACGGGCACGGGGGTGGTGGGCGTCGGCTTGACCACCGCGGGCGTGACGGTTGCGGGCGCCACCGGCAGCGTTCCGATGGGCACCGTGGGCGTGACCGGCACGGCCGTGACGATGGGCGGCCGGATGGGGCCCAGCGTGGGCGACGGTGTCAGCACGGGCGGCCGCGTGAGCGGCGGCGTGGGCAGGGGCGTCGGTGCCAGCGTGGGCAGCGGCGTCACGGTCGGCTTGGGCGTGGGCAGCGGTGTGGGTGCTGGCGTCGGCGTCGGAACCGGCGTGGGCGCCGGGGTTGGTGTCGGGG
>NZ_JAXOJX010000136.1:0-7363 GCF_034427735.1 Azohydromonas lata | reverse complement strand
GCAGGAGACGGCGATGATTTCCGTGGCGACGCCCTTTTCCTTCAGGCGCACGGCCTCTTCGACGGCGATTTCGTCGAAGGGGTTCATGCTCATCTTGACGCCGGCGAGGTCCATGCCCGTCCCGTCGGACTTCACCCGCACCTTCACGTTGTAGTCCACCACCCGCTTCACGGGCACGAAAATCTTCATTTGCAACTCACTCGGTCAATGAACAGGGAAAAGGCACCACTCTTCGACGACGGGGATAGATGAGTGGTCATCTACGCCAGGGGCCATCCGCCCATGATGGCTGCCACCAGCGAAGAGCCCGCCACACGGAGCGCGGCATTCGGCCCCGCCCCCTCGTCACGGCGCCGCCGATGGCTGTCCGTGCCGGCGGTTGTGGAGGCAGGCGGGCTCGGCGGCGTGGCCCGCTTGCTCCCGCACAGCATGGGTCACACTTGCACTGCTGGAGGGCCCAGCCGTCGCTCAGAGCACCTTGCCGGGATTGAGCAGGCCCTGCGGGTCGACGGCGTTCTTGAGCAGGCGCATCAGGCCGATCTCCTCAGGCGAGCGGGCATGGCCCAGCCATTCGCGCTTGAGGGTGCCGATGCCATGCTCGGCCGACACCGTGCCGCCGAACTCGCGCACCAGCCCATAGACGACGGCGTTCACGCCGTCTTTGGGCTGCTTGGGCGCGCCGGGCAGGTGGGCGATGATGTGCAGGTTGCCGTCGCCAATGTGGCCGTAGTAGAAGCTGTCGATGCCCGGATAGGCCTCGGCCAGCGCAGCTCGGCAACGGATCACGTAGTCCTCCATGCGCGCCACCGGCAGGCCCACGTCATAGGCCAGGTGGCCGGGCCACAAGGGATGGAACTCGCCCGAGGCGTCTCGCAGCGCCCAGAAGGCCTTGGCGTCGGACAATGACCGCGCCAGCGCCGCGTTGGGCACCACGCCCTCTTCCAGCAGTTGGCCCAGCCAGGCCTCGAAGCGCTCGGCGTCCTGCGTCTCGTCGGTGCCCAGGGCCTCCACCAGCACATGGGCACCATAGACGGCGGGGTCGTCAGCGAAGGGGTTGCGGGCCTGCGGCGCGTGGGTATTGGCAAATTCCCAGAACTCCGGCCACATGACCTCGAAGGCAGAGAGCTGCGGGCCCAGGTGCTGGCGTGCGGAGGCCAGCAGCGTCAGCACGTCGGCATAGCTGTTCACGGCGCACAGCGCCACCTGGCTGGAGGCCGGCTTGGGCGACAGGCGCAGCACCGCGCGGGTGATCACGCCCAGCGTGCCCTCGCTGCCGATGAACAAGTGCTTCAGGTCGAAGCCCGCGTTGTTCTTGATCATCTTGTTCAGGCTGGTGACGACGGTGCCATTGGCCAGCACCACCTCAAGGCCCAGCACCATCTCGCGGGCCATGCCGTAGCGGATCACGCGGTTGCCGCCGGCATTGGTGGCCAGGTTGCCGCCGATGCTGCAACTGCCGCGCGCGCCCAGGTCCAGCGGGCAAAAGAAGCCGGCATCGGCCGCCGCTTGCTGCACCGTCTCCAGCGGGGTGCCGGCACGCACGGTCATGGTGGCGGCGGCGGGGTCGATCTCCTCGATGCCCTGCAGCCGCTCCAGCGAAAGGGCGATCTCGCCGCCCGCGGTGCGCGCGGCACCGCACAGGCCGGTGAGTCCGCCCTGGGGCACCACGGCCACGCCATGCTGGCTGCACAGGCGCAGCGTGGTGGCCACACCGGCGGTGTCGGCCGGGCGCACCACCGCCAGCGGCGGCGCGGGCGGCAGGCCGCTGCAGTCGTTGTGGTTGCGCGCCGGCGCGTCGGCGCCGGCCAGCACGGCGGTGGGGCCCAGCGCGTCCAGCAGCGCGGCGATCAGGGCGGAAGTGTCAGGAGCGGACATGGGAGTTCTCTGGTCAAGTCTTGCCGGCGGCAGGGCGCCATTCAGGAACGCCGGGGCTCGGGGCGCCGCGGCGCCGCCAAGGGCACCGCGTCACGATCGGCCTCAGGCTGGTGGATTCATGCAGGGGCCTGGAAGCCCCGGCAAGCCAGGCTCAGGTGCCCAGCAGGCCGCGCGCGGCCAGGTTGGCCATGAACGCACGCAGGCCGAAAGTCCAGGGCGTGGCCTGCTCGGACAGCGTGACCCGGTTGTGCAGGCCGCCCAGCCATTGGCTCTGGATGCTCACCCGGTCGCCCAAGTGGTGGGTGAAGCCGCCGCCGGGCTGGCCGCGGTCTTCAATGGGCGCGAACAAGGTGCCCAGGAAGAGCATGAAGCCGTCCGGGTACTGGTGCGCGGCCAGGGTCTGGGCCACCAGGTCGGTCGGGTCGCGGCTGATGCTGGCCATGGTGTTGATGCCCTTGAGCACGAAGCCGTCCGGCCCGTCCACGCGCAGGTTCACCGTTTCCTGGCGCACGTGGTCCAGGGTGAAGCTGGCGTCGAACAGCCGGATGAAGGGACCGATGGCACAGGAGGCGTTGTTGTCCTTGGCCTTGCCCAGCAGCAGCGCGCTGCGGCCCTCGATGTCGCGCAGGTTCACGTCGTTGCCCAGCGCGGCGCCCACGATCCCGCCACGGCTGTTCACCGCCAGCACCACCTCCGGCTCGGGGTTGTTCCAGGCGGAGTCCGAGCGGATGCCGATGTCCTGCCCGCAACCCACCGAGGCCAGCACCGGCGCCTTGGTGAAGACCTCGGCGTCCTTGCCGATGCCTACCTCCAGGTACTGGGACCACAGCCCCTTCTCCTGCAACAGCGCCTTGAGCGCCATGGCCTGCCGGGAGCCCGGGCGGATGTCGGACAGCCGCTCGCCGATCAGTGCGGTCACCTGGGCGCGCAGGCCCTGGGCGCGGCTGGCGTCGCCGCGGGCTTGCTCCTCGATCACGCGCTCGATCAGGCTGGTGGCGAAGGTGACGCCGCAGGCCTTGACCACCTGCAGGTCGCACGGCGCCAGCAGCCGCGGCAGCGCGGCGTCGGCCTGGCCGCCGTTCAGCGCGGCGAGGGTGTTGGACAGCAGCGCGTCCACGCTGCACAGGCGGGTGCCGGCGATGGTGCGGGCAGCGGTGGCGGGCTCGGCCATGTCGAGCAACGCGCTCATCGTGGGGACGGTGGCGCTCAGGTCGAACACGCCGCCGCGCTCGCCTTCGGCGCGCAGCGCCACCACGGCGGGGCCGCCCGGGTGGCCGGCACTGGCCGGCAGGTTCACCCGGCCCACCAGGGTGCCGATGAGGCCGTCGGCCGGGAGAATGGACGACGTGGACAGGCTGGCGCCCGCCTCGGCCCCGGCGGGGGCCGCTGCAATCTGGCTCATGAGAGGGTCCTGGGTCGGAAGAGGTCTTGGTAAAGGCGTTGGGCAGGCCGCCTCGGCGCGGCACTTGGTGGCGGCCGCAACCAGGGTGGTGCCTTGTGGCGGGCGGGGGTTACTTGCTGCTGGCGCGGGCCTTGGCCAGCTCCGCCTGGATCTCGGAGACGCTGTCCTCGCCGAACTCCTTGGCGTACTTGGCGATCACGGGCTGCAGCTTGGCGCGCAGCTTGGCGTGCTCGGCGGCGGGAAGCTCGGTCACCTGCATGCCGGCCTTCTTCAAGTCGCCCAGCGCCTTCTCGTTGAAGGCACGGATGGTCTTGCGCTCGTAGAGCGTGGCTTCGCGGGCGGCCTCCTGCACGATCTTCTGTTCCTGGGCGCTCAGGCTGTCCCAGGTCTTCTTGCTCATCAGCAGCACCCAGGTGCTGTAGATGTGGCGCGACATCACCAGGTGCTTCTGCACCTCGTAGAACTTGCTGGCCAGGATGAGGCCCAGCGGGTTCTCCTGGCCGTCCACGGCGCCCTGCTCCATGGCGGAGTAGAGCTCGGTGAAGGGCATGGGCATGGCGTTGGCGCCCAGCGCGGCGAAGGTGTCCAGGTACAGCGGGCTCTGGATGACGCGCATCTTCAGGCCAGCCAGGTCTTCGGCCTTGGTGATCGGGCGGCGGTTGTTGGTGATGTGGCGGAAGCCGTTTTCCCAGTAGCCCAGGCCCACCAGGCCCTTCTCGGGCAGCTTGCCCATCAGCGACTGGCCGAAGTGGCCATCCAGCACCGCGTCGGCCTCCTGCTCGTTGTTGAAGGTCAGCGGCATGCTGATGGCGCCGAAGTTCCTGACCATCGACATCAGCGTGGAAACCTCGGGGATGGTCATCTCCTGGGTGCCGCCGCGCAGGGCTGCGGTCATGGTCACGTCGTTGCCCAGCGCACCGCTGGCGAACAGCTTGGCCTTGAGCTTGCCGCCGCTCTTGGCGACCAACTGCTCGCCGAAGTACTTGACGGCCAGGCCTTGCGGGTGGTCCTCGCTCAAGCCGATGCCGACCTTGAAAGTGCGCTCGCTGATCTGGGCGCTGACGGGTGCCGACAGCACGGCCAGCATGGAGGCCACAAGGGCCAAGGCTTTCATTTTCATTTATGTCTCCTGGATGGCGATGACCCTAAGGACGAGCTCTCTGGCCCAGTCGTTCCCGGCAGATGTAGGGAGCAGCGCGAAGAAATGTTAGGTTCCGCTGCGGGTAAGGTCCACTCACTCTTTTGCCTCAACCCATTCCAATTGGTTATGACCTTTTCTTCGGACTCGGGTAAACCCTTGAACCTGGCGCATGCCTGCGCCCGCCTTCGCTTCCGCCATTTGCAGTTTCTGGACGCCCTGGGCCAGACCCGCAACTTGCGGCTGGCGGCGGAACGGATGCACATCACCCAGCCTGCCGCCACCAAGGTGCTGGCCGACATTGAAGAGATCCTGGGCAGCCGGTTGTTCGAGCGCCTCTCGCGCGGGGTAAGGCCCAATGAGCTGGGCCTGTTCACGCTGCGCTACGCCAGCGACGTGCTGGGCGGCCAGCGCAAGTTCGTGGAGGAGTTCAATGCCCTGCGTGCAGGCGGCCATGGCTACCTGACGGTAGGCGCTATCTCCGGCTCCAGCGGCAACCTGCTGCCCGCTGCGGTGGCCGAGATGCAGCGCCAGCGCCCGCTGCTTGTGCTGCTGATCTTGGAGCAAAGCAGCAACCAGTTGGCTCAGTGGCTGGCCAAACGCAAGATCGACGTGATGCTGGGCCGGCTGACCGACCCCGATCAATCCGTCCAGTTCCATTACGAGCGATTGATGGACGAGCGCCTGCATGTGGTGGGCGGCCCTCACCATCCGTTGCGCCTGGAACAGTCGGTGGAGGCACGCGAGCTGGCCAACTGGCCCTGGATTCTCTACCCACCGGGCACCGCCATCCGCAAGGTGTCGGACGACATCTTCACCCGCGCCGGCCTGTTGCCCACCGCGGGCGTGGTACTGACGCCCTCGTTCCTGTTCTCGATGGAACTGATGCAGAGCACCAACATGCTCACGCTGGTGCCCACCGCGTTGGCTGACAAGTACGTGAGCAAAGGCTTGCTGGCCCGCATTTCCACCGACCTGCCGGTGCGCATGCCCGACTACGGGGTGGTGACGCGCCGGGACGAGACACCCAGCCCCGCGGCGCAGGCCTTCATCCAGGTGCTGCGCGAGCAGGCACGACGCTTCGACATGGACAAGTGAGCTCCATCAAGCCAGCTCCTCGCAGGCACTCAGCTCGACTTTGGCCATCACGCCGCGCAGCAGGCCGCCTCGTGCAGGCGGCGGAATACAGTACGCGGCACTTTTATGATGTCGCGCTCGCAACGGGACATTGAGAAATCAGCGCAGTGGCGCCACCAGTGACCACGTACGGTAGCCAGTGCATCGCTGAAGGTTGGGATCTGCTTGCGGTACCAGACGGCTTGGCGGACCGCAAGGCTGCCATTGCGCACCAACGCGTTGGATCGAAGCAGCGTTGCGGGTCACGGATGAGTACCCAGCGGATAGGAACAACAGGCATACCCGGGTGCTGCCATATCGCACACTGGTCGGCCAGGCTTGCACGGTGGGGGCGGCGCAAACAGCCGTGTATCCAGACGCAGCTGGGTGATGCCACTCATGCGCGCAGCCAAGGCCGCAAGGAATTCCAGTACCGAGAAGCTTGAGTCTCCCACCATCACCACTTCTCGGCCCGGCAGCCAGCGCCAGACTTGGCACAGCAGCTGTCGTGTGCGGGTCCGCTCGTTCCGTTGTGACCACAACATAGTCGTGTACAAGTCAGGGGAACGCGCAACGACCGTGGCTTGTCAATAAGTGGTAACTGACGGACTCCATCCTCCGCCGAATGCCCGGTACAGCGACACGCTGGCCTGCAGCCGCGCCAGCCGCAGTTGCACGGCCATGTCCTGCGCCGCGTACAGCGTGCGCTGCGCATCGAGCAGGGTGAGCAGCGTCTCGGCACCCGCGCGGTAGCGGCTTTCGGCCAGCGCCAGCGCGCGCTGGGCCTGCTGCAGCTCCTGGTCCTGTGCGGCGCTCTGCTCGGCCAGGCGTGCCGCGGCATCGAGCGCCACTTCCACGTCCGCGAAGGCCGCCACGATGTGCTGGCGGTAGCCGGCCAGGAGCTCCTCGCGCCGGGCCCGGGCCAGGTCCGTGCCGGCGGCCAGGCGGCCGGCGTCGAAGACCGGCGCCGCCAGCCCCGCCGCCAGCGAGTACAGCGGGTTGTCCAGCAGCCGCGACAGCCGCTCGCCTCCCGTGCCGAGGCCGGCGGTGAGCGTCAGGCTGGGCAGCATGGCCGCGCGGGCCACGGCCACCTGGGCGTCGGCGGCAGCCAGTTGCGCCTCGGCACGCGCGATATCGGGGCGCTGCACCAGCCGCCGCGTGGGCCACCCGGCGCCCACGCGGGGCTCCTGCACGCCGGCCCAGGTTGCCGGGCCGACCGCCAGCGCGGGGGCCGGCTGCCCAAGCAGCAGCGCCAGCGCCGCGCGGGCCTCGCCGGCCTGCTGCCGCAGCGCGGCCACGGCACGGCACTGGCTGGCCACCAGCCCTCGCTGCTGCGCAAGCTCCAGCGCCGTGGCGGCCCCGGCACGCGAACGCGCCTCCATCCAATGCAGCAGCCTTTCGGCACTGCCCAGGTTGCTCTCGGCAATGGCGCCGCGCTCGTGCAGGGCCACGGCCAGCAGCCAGGTGCTGGCCACGCCGGCCGCCACCGTGAGCTGCACGGTGTCGCGGTCGAAGGTGCTGGCCTGCCAGTCCGCGCGTGCCGCCTCGCGCGCCGCGCGGTTGCGGCCCCAGAAGTCCACCTCGTAGCTGGCCCAGAGCTGCGCCCCGTGGTGGTTGCCCGCCACCGCCGCGTGGCCGCCGGCGCGGCCCTCGCGGCTGGACTGCAGGCTGGCGGCCACCACGGGCACCAGCGCCGCGCCGGCCTGGCGGGCCACGGCCTCGGCCTGGCGCACGCGGGCGGCGGCGGCGGCCACGTCCAGGCTGTGCCGGCGGGCCTGTTCCACCAGGGCGTCGAGCTCGGCGCTGCCGAAGCTGCGCCACCAGTCCTGGGC
>NZ_JAXOJX010000135.1:0-7495 GCF_034427735.1 Azohydromonas lata | reverse complement strand
GGTGCGGCCCTTGCGCAGGCGGCGCCGGCACCGGCGCCTGCCGTGTCCGCGCCCGCGCCGGTGGTGCGCCGCGGCCCGCGCATAGACGCGCTCATCGACGTGATCGCCACGCTGGCGCTGGACGCGCGGTTGAGCGGCGAGTTCATCCAGGCCCACTTGCCGACCACGCGCCGCGCGGGGACCAAACCCTTCCTGATCGAGGGCCTGAACGCCGCCACCGCCGAGTGGGAGCCGCCCGCGCCGGGGCAGCAGTACCGCGAGCTGCAGGCCGGGCTGCAACTGGCCAACCGGCATGGGGCGCTCAACGAGATCGAGTACTCCGAGTTCGTCCAGAAGCTGCAGCCCTTTGCCGACAGCGTGGGCGCGGCGGCCGAGTTCCCGGACATGCTGGACGTGGTGGCCCGCGCCAAGGAGCTGGACCACTTCGCCATGCAGCACGACGCGCAACTGGCCGTGCAGGTGGCCGCGCGCACCGCGGCGTGGTCGGTGGCCTATCTGCAGCAGGCTTGCCTGAAGCACGGCTTCGTCCCGGGCTCGGTGCCGGGCCGGCTGGTGATGCCGGGCGCCGAGGAGGGCGCGCCGCCGGTGCTGGTGCTGTCGTTCGACCCGCAGGCCGCGCTGGCCGAGGACCCCAACGGCGCCATGCTGCAGGTGGCCACGCTGAGCCTGGACATTCCGCAGACGGCCGAGGCCGACAACCCCTTCGACACCTGGCTCAAGGCCATGTCCACGCTGGCCGTGGAGCTGGACGCCGCGCTGGTGGACGAAGCCGGCCGCCCCGTGCGCCCCGAGGCCTTCGAGCCCATCAAGCAGGACCTGGAAAACCTCTACCGCACCCTGGAAGCCCGCGACCTCGCGGCCGGCTCCGCGGCGGCGCGGAGGCTGTTCAGCTGAGGGCATCAAGAAAAGCGGCTTCCCCGTCCCCGGGAAAGCCGCTTCGCAGTCCACGAAACGCGGCCCCTTGCGGCCGCGTTTTGCTTTCAACCCGCCATCAGCGGATGAACTTGTCGCCCTTGCGCATCAGCACGGCGCTGGAGGCGCGGGCGCCCAGGGCGTTGGCCTCGGTGCGGCCCGCGCCCGGCGGCGTGGCGTCCTTGGCGAAGCGCAGCGTCACGGCGGCCACGGAGTGCAGGTTCACGTTGAAGGCGAAGGCGTTGTTGTTGGTGAAGGTGTCGCAGGCCTGGTGGTAGCACGGGTCGTAGGCCACGCCCGCCTGGCCGCCCCACAGCGCCGCCTCGTCCGGCGTCTTGATGCCCTCGGCGCCCGTGAACAGGCCGCCGGAGGGGATGCCCGCCTCGATGAAGGGGCCGTAGTCGCTGCGGCCGTCGAAGTCCGTGCCCTTGAACGCGATGCCGCGGCGCGCGTAGAAGCCCTCGAACGCCTTCTCGATCTCGTCCGACCCGGCCGGGCCGGCGCCGGCGCCGGCGTTGTCGGAGTTGTCGCCGTCGTAGATGAAGAAGCCCGGGTTGGGCGAGGCGATCATGTCGAAGTTCAGGTACAGCGCGATGCGCCGCTGCTGCCAGGGCTGCAGGGTGCCGACGTAGTAGGTCGAGCCCACGAGGCCCGCCTCCTCGGCGCCCCACAGCGCGAAGCGCACGCGGTTGCGCGTGTGCACCTTGGCCATCTGCTTGGCCGTTTCCAGGATGGCGGCCGCGCCGGAGCCGTTGTCGTTGATGCCCGGGCCCTCGGCCACCGAGTCCAGGTGCGCGCCCACCATCACCACCTGGGCGGGGTCGCCCTTCTTGGATTCGGCGATGACGTTGCTGGTGGCGACGTCTTCCATGCGCGTGTCCGTCTTCAGCCGCATCTGCAGCCCGCTGACGGCGGCCAGCAGGTTGCCCTCGGCCTGCGTCACGGAGGTCACGGGGATGGTGCCGCGGAAGTCCGCGCCCAAGGTGCCGTTGAGCGGTTCGCCGTCGTCGACGTTGTTGGCGATCACCACGCCCACGGCGCCCGCGGCCTGCGCGTTGGCGGCCTTCTCGGCGAAGGTGCAGTTGCCGCGGCCCACCAGCGCGATGTGGCCGGCGGGGAAGCCGGCGAAGTCCGCGGCCTCGCAGCCCGGGGTGTCGTCGGCGGGCTGGAAGGGCAGCGCCGTCACGGCCGCCGTCACGTCGCCGCTGGCGGAGTAGGCGAGCACGGAGTTGGTCACGTCACGCATGGTGGGTGCGGTGACTTTCAGCAGCGTGGGCGAGAGCTCCTCGAAGGTGCGGAACTGGAAGTACTGGCGCCGCACGTCGTAGCCCGCCTCGCGGAACACCTTCACGGCGTAGCGGGCCGAGGCGTTGAAGCCCTCGGTGCCGGAGGCGCGCGTGCCGCCGTTGGCATCGGCAATGTCCTGCAGCGCCTTCTGGTGCTTGCGCACCTCGCTGTAGGTGACGCACTCCATGAGCTTGGGGATCGTGTCGTTGACGCGGCTGGCGCTGGTGCACTTGGACGGCAAGGCCGCCTCGGGGCTGGCGTCGAAGACCGCATCGTCGGCCGCAGTGGCGGCCGTGGAGGCGACCGCGGCGGCCTGCTCGGTGGCGGTGGCGGCGGCGGCCGTGTCGGTGGGGGTGACGTCGCTGCCGCCGCCGCAGGCCGTCAACAGGCCGGCGGCCAGGGCCACGCTCCACCAGGCGGGGAACCGGGACAGGGTTGCGGCTTCCTTGTAATTCCTGGAACTCATCCACTACTCCTCGGGTTTGCTGCGGTCCGGCGCCAGTGCCGGCACGGCACCGCCCCGGACCTCGTGGGTCGGGGGGCGGGCAGTGGCGGCAATCCTCTTGCCGCGGGGGACCCCGCGAACGCGCGGTCGGCTTGCCTACACTCCCGGCCATGCCTTTGTTCGACCCGAATTCTCAAGCTGCCGACGCTTTCCCAGCCGCGCCTGGCGTGCCCGCGCCCGCCGCCGCGCGCGCGGCCGAGCTGCAAAAGCTGCTGCACCTCCACGCCCACCAGTACTACGTGCTGGATGCGCCCACGATTCCCGACGCCGAGTACGACAAGCTGTTCAAGGAGCTGCAGGCGCTGGAGGAGGCGCACCCCGAGCTGCGCACGCCGGACTCGCCCACGCAGCGCGTGCTGGGCCAGGTGCTGCCGGGCTTCACGCCCGTGCGGCACCAGGTGCCCATGCTCAGCATCCGTACCGAGACGGACACCACGGAAGAGGGCGCGCGCGCCTTCGACGCCCGCGTGCGCCGCGAGCTGGCGCTGACCGAGGCCGATGCGCCCGTCGCCTACGTCGCCGAACTGAAATTCGATGGGCTGGCCATGAGCCTGCGCTACGAGCACGGCGTGCTGGTGCAGGCGGCCACCCGGGGCGACGGCGAGACGGGCGAGGACGTCACGCAGAACATCCGCACCATCGGCCAGATCCCGCTGCGCCTGTCCACCGCCACGCCGCCCCCGGTGCTGGAAGTGCGCGGCGAGGTCTACATGCGGCGCGACGCCTTCGAGCGCCTGAACGAGCGCCAGCGCGAGGCGGGCGAAAAGACCTTCGTCAACCCGCGCAACGCCGCCGCCGGCGCGGTGCGGCAACTGGACCCGGCGATCGCGGCCCGCCGCCCCTTGAGCTTCTTTGCCTACGGCTGGGGCCAGATCGAGGGCTGGGCCGACATGCCGGCCACGCAGGCCGAAGTGCTGGATGCGCTGGAGCAGTTCGGCCTGCCGGTGAACGCCGAGCGCGAGGTGGCGCAGGGCGCGGACGGCCTGATCGCCTTCCACGCCCGCATCGCGGCGGCGCGCGATGTACTGCCCTTCGACATCGACGGCGTGGTCTACAAGGTGAACGACCTGGCGCTGCAGCAGCGCCTGGGCTTCGTGACGCGCGAGCCGCGCTGGGCCGTGGCCCACAAATACCCGGCGCAGGAGCAGGTGACGACGCTGCGCGACATCGACGTGCAGGTGGGCCGCACCGGAAAGCTCACGCCCGTGGCGCGGCTGGAGCCCGTGTTCGTCGGCGGCACCACGGTGACCAACGCCACGCTGCACAACGAGGACGAGATTCGCCGCAAGGACGTGCGCGTGGGCGACCGCGTGATCGTGCGCCGCGCGGGCGACGTGATCCCGGAGATCGTGGGCGTGGTGCCGTCGGCCTCGCTGTCGTCGCAGCAACTGGCGCACGCCAGTGCCGAGGAGGTGACCGAAGCCGCGCTGGACGTGCTGGAGCGCCAGCCGGACCCGGCCGCGCAAGCCGAAGGCACGGCGGTGGAGGCCGGGGAAGGGGCGCCCGCCGTCAACCCCAACGACTACCCCGGCCGCGCGGAGCCCTTCGATCTCTACAAGAAGCTGGGCGGCCACTGTCCGGCCTGCGGCAGCGACATCACGCGCGAGGAGGGCGAGGTGAACTGGCGCTGCTCCGGCGGCCTGTTCTGCCCGGCGCAGCGCAAGCAGGCGGTGCTGCACTTCGCGGGGCGGCGGGCCATGGACATCGAGGGCCTGGGCGACCGGCTGGTGGAGCAGCTCGTGGGCGAAGGCGACCAGCCGCCGCTGGTGCGCACCCTGGCCGACCTCTACAAGCTCGGCTTCACCGCGCTGGTGGTGCTGGAGCGCATGGCCGACAAGAGCGCGCAGAACCTGCTGGACGCCCTGGAGAAGAGCAAGCGCACGACGCTGGGCCGCTTCATCTTCGGCCTGGGCATTCGCCACGTGGGCGAACGCACCGCGCGCGACCTGGCCGCGCATTTCGGTTCCATGGAGCGGGTGATTGCCGCCAGCGAGGAAGCGCTGCTGCAGGTGCACGACGTTGGGCCGGTGGTAGCGCAGAGCATCCGCACCTTCTTCAACCAGGCGCACAACGTGGAGGTGGTGGAGCAGTTGCGCGCCGCCGGCGTGCACTGGGAAGAGCACGAAGGCCGCCAGGAGGCGCCGCCGGGGCCGCTGGTGGGCAAGACGGTGGTGGTCACCGGTACGCTGCCCACGCTCACGCGCGAGCAGGCCGAGGCGCTGATCGAAGGCGCGGGCGGCAAGGCGGGCAAATCCGTGTCCAAGAAAACGGCCTACGTCGTGGCCGGCGAGGAGGCGGGCTCCAAGCTCGCCAAGGCGCAGGAATTGGGCATTCCGGTTCTGGACGAGGACGGTTTGCGAGCGCTGGTGGCGGGCGAGGGCGCATCCGAATCCGACAACGAGGAGTGATTGAAATGGCCGTGCGCGAACTTTTGAAAATGGGCGACGAGCGCCTGCTGCGCGTGGCGCAGCCGGTGCGCGAGTTCGGCACGGCCGAATTGCGCGCGCTGCTGCAGGACATGCTGGACACCATGGAGTCCGCCGGCGGCGTGGGGCTGGCCGCGCCGCAAATCGGCGTGGACCTGCAAATGGTGATATTCGGCTTCGAGCGCAGCGAGCGCTATCCCGACGCGCCGGCCGTGCCGATGACGGTATTGCTCAATCCCGTCATAGAACCGTTATCCAGTGAAGAGGAAGACGGCTGGGAAGGCTGCTTGTCCGTGCCCGGCTTGCGCGGACTGGTGCCTCGGTTCACGCGTATCCGCTATTCCGGCTTCGATCTCGATGGGAATGTCATCGAGCGGGAAGTGGAAGGGTTTCATGCGCGGGTGGTGCAGCATGAGTGCGACCATTTGATTGGGCGGCTTTATCCGACGCGGATTCGGGATTTGACGAAATTCGGGTTTACCGAGGTCTTGTTTCCTGGAGTGCCGGTTGAGGAAGATTGATTTCCAATAAATGTCCATCGCGGCTGTTCCGGCATGGGACTTTTGAAGGCCTATCGCGGCCAAAGCTTGGGCAAGCAATTGCTGGAGGCTTGCATCGTCAAAGCCCTTCAAAATGGCTTGACCCAGATTTTGTCTGGAGCCGTAAAACGTGCTTGATGGATTTTCTGATTTCGATGCTTGATAACACGGTTTTAATCAAATCAATTTTCCTTGTATTTGCTGTAGCTGTTTGAAAGCTGATTTTTTGCTTTTCTCCCATGGTCAGGCTGTTGGTCAGGATTCACCGTCACATCGGAATTCTTTACCTTGTAACCACACCCTCACGTCAGCGCGCACTCTCCTTGCCCCGTTACTCCTCCAGAGGCCGCCCCACGCGCGGCCGCCGAGTGGAGACGGCATGACGACAAGAGAACTGCGCCACGCCCTGCGGCTGTTGCTGGCCGCGGCGCTGCTGGCCTTGGGGGCCCTGGGCACCGCCTGGGCTGATCCGCCCGGCCGCATCGGCCGGCTGGCGATGGCCACGGGCACGGTCTGGCTCTACGACCAGGAGCAGGGCGAGTGGACGGCCGTGGCCGTCAACCGGCCCATCACCACGGGCGACCGCGTCGCCACCGACAACAACGCCCGCGCCGACATCCAGATCGGCTCGGCCTCGCTGCGCCTGGACGGCGGCACCGAGCTCGCCGTCGACCAACTCGACGACCAGCGCGTGAGCCTGCGCCTGGAGCGCGGCAGCGCCGCGCTGCGCCTGCGCTCGCCCGAGAGCGTCAACGAGTTTGAATTACTGGCCAACGACGCCCGCTTCCAGCCCACGCGCACCGGCCAGTACCGGCTGGACGTGCGCGACAACGTCGCCACCGCCCAAGCCTGGAGCGGCGAGATGCGCTTCCAGTCCCAGGACAGCGCGCTGCAACTGCAGCCCGGCACCCGCTACGGCTTCTGGCGCCAGGACGACCGCACCCACTACGACATGAGCACCGCCTCCGGCGAGGACGCCTTCGGCGCCTGGGTGCTCGCGCAGGACCAGCGCGAGGCCGCCGCGGCCACGCCCCGCTACGTCTCCACCGAGATGACCGGCGCGGCGGACCTGGACCGCTATGGCCGTTGGGACACCCACCCCGACTACGGCGCCGTCTGGTACCCCGTGGGCGTGTCCGCGGGCTGGGCGCCCTACCGCTACGGCCACTGGGCCTGGGTCGCCCCCTGGGGCTGGAGCTGGGTGGACGACGCGCCTTGGGGCTTCGCCCCCTTCCATTACGGCCGCTGGGCCTACTGGGGCAACCGCTGGTGCTGGGTGCCGGGCCGCTACGTGGCGCGCCCGGTCTACGCGCCCGCGCTGGTGGGCTGGATAGGCGGCAACAACATCAGCGTGGGCATCACGGCCGGCCGGCGTCCACCCCCGCCGCTCATCGGCTGGGTGCCGCTGGCCCCGCGCGACCCCTACATGCCGCGCTTCAACGCCAGCCCCCGCTACATCCAGAACCTCAACCGCGGCCACGCGCCCTGGCAGCCGCCCCCGGGCAGCGCCCAACCCTGGTTCAACCGCAACGCCCCCGGCGCCGTGACGGTGGTGGCCACCGATTCGCTGCGCGACCGCAGCCGCGCCGCCGACCGCGTGGTGCCCCGCGTCGAGCCGCGCTGGAACACCGCGCTGCCCGTGCAGCAACCGGTGCTGCCGCCCCCCCCGGGGCGCAATGACCACGCCGGCCGCGGCGACGACCGCGGCGACAGGGGCGACCGTGGTGATAGAGGCGACAGGGGCGATCGCGGCCAGCGCGACGAGCGCCCCGACCGCCCGGGCCACCAGCGCGACGACCGTCCCGGCGTGCCGCCAGCGGCCGGTT
>NZ_JAXOJX010000134.1:0-7521 GCF_034427735.1 Azohydromonas lata | reverse complement strand
GCGCGCGGCAGCGAGGCGCGCGCGGCGCAGGCGCTGGGCGTGTCGCAGCCGGCCGTGCATGGGGCGCTGCAGGCGCTGCAGCAGGCACTGGGCTTGCGCCTCTTCTACAAGTCGGCCCAAGGGACGCGGCTCACGCCGCCGGGCCAGACACTGCTGCGGCGCGCCAAGCTGGCGTTTGCGGAGCTGCGCGCCATCGCGGGCGACGTGGCGGCCTGGCGCGGCGAGGTGCGCGGCCGCGTGGTGGTCGGGGTGCTGCCGCTGTCGGTGGCGCTGTTCCTGCCGCGCGCGGTGGAGTCGCTGCTGCGCGAGCACCCCAACGTGGAGGTGCAGGTGGTGGACGGCACCTATGAAAGCCTGGTGCAGCAGCTCCTGAGCGCCGACGTCGACGTAATTGCCGGCGCGCTGCGCGCCGAGGCGCCGCCGGCCGAGGTGCGGCAATTGAAGCTGTTCGAGGACGAGCTGGCCGTGGTGGCGCGGCGCGGCCACCCGGCGCTGGCGCTGGCGTCGCCCTCGCTGCGCGCGCTGCTGGCCTGGGAGTGGGTGGTGCCCCTGCCCGGCACGCCCGCGGCCGCCGCGCTGCGCCTGGCTTTCGAGCGCGAGGGTCTACAGCCGCCGCCAGGCCGCCTGCGCGCCAGCAGCCCGGCGCTCACCCAGGCGTTTACTTTGCAGACCGGCCACCTGGCGCTGGCGTCGCGGGCGCAGACGCTGGCGGAGGCCGACGGGGCGGCGGCCATCGTCCCCGTGCCGTTGCCGGGCACCGCGCGCCACATCGGCCTGGCCTTGCGCGGCACGGGCGAGCCGGCGCCGGAGCTGCAGCGGTTTGTCGAGCATTGCGCGGCGGCAGTGGCGGCGGTGCTGCCGGCCGTAGCCATCGACAAGCCAGCGGCGCCCCGCTTGTAGGAGGCCCGCTGGCGGGCCGAACCCGTGGCCCGGTTGCAATTCGGCCCGCCACCGGCCCGCCTGCAAGGCGTGCGGCGCGAAAGGCGGCGGCTTCGTTGTCGCCGGCAGAACAATCCCCGGACAAGCCCAGCCGCGGCGCTACGCTGCCGGCCCTGGCCGCGCACGCGGCACACGACACAAGGACATCCCTCATGCCCACCACGCCCTGGACCCCCGACGGCTGGCGCGGCCGCCCCGCGCGCCAGCTCCCCGCCTACCCCGACGCGGCCGCGCTGCAGGAGGCCGAACGCCAGCTCGCCAGCCGCCCGCCGCTCATCTTTGCCGGCGAGATCGCCGCGCTGCGCCAGCGCCTGGCGGCGGTCGCCCGCGGCGAGGCTTTTTTGCTGCAAGGCGGCGACTGCGCTGAAAGCTTTGACGAGCTCAGCGAAGCGACGGTGCGCGACACCTTCCGCGTCATCCTGCAGATGGCCGTGGTGCTCACCTACGCGGCCAAGTGCCCGGTGGTGAAGGTGGGGCGCATCGCCGGGCAGTTCGCCAAGCCGCGCTCCTCCGACACCGAGACCCAGGGCGGCGTGACGCTGCCCTCCTACCGCGGCGACATCGTCAACGCCGGCGCCTTCGACGCCGCGGCGCGCCAACCCGACCCGCAGCGGCTGCTGGCGGCCTTCGGCCATTCGGCCACCACGCTCAACCTGCTGCGCGCGCTCTCGCACGGCGGCTTTGCCGACCTGCACCAGGTGCACCGCTGGACGGCGGATTTCGTGAAGGCCAGCCCGCAGGGCGCGCGCTTCGAGGAGCTGGCCGACCGCATCACCGACTCGCTGGCCTTCATGGAGGCCTGCGGCTTCGCGGCGCAGACGCCGCAGTTGCGCGAGGTGGAGTTCCACATCTCGCACGAGGCGCTGCACCTGCACTACGAGCAGGCCCTGGCCCGCCGCGGCGAGAACGGCCGCTGGTACGGCGGCTCGGCCCACATGCTGTGGCTGGGCGAGCGCACGCGCGACCCGCAGGGCGCCCACGTGGAATTCCTGCGCGGGCTGGACAACGCGCTGGGCGTCAAGCTCGGCCCAACGGCTCACCCCGACGACGTGTTGCGGCTGCTGGACGTGCTGGACCCCGACAACGAGCCCGGCCGCATGGTGCTCATCAGCCGCATGGGCGCGGGCCAGGTGGGCGAAAAGCTGCCGGCGCTGCTGCGCGCGGTGCGCCGCGCCGGGCGGCTGCCGGTGTGGTGCTGCGACCCCATGCACGGCAACACCGTGACGGCGTCCAACGGGCTCAAGACGCGGGACTTCAATCGCATCCTGCAGGAGGTGCGCGAGTTCTTCGCCGTGCACGCGGCGGAAGGCACGCACGCGGGCGGCGTGCACTTCGAGATGACGGGGCAGGACGTCACCGAGTGCCGCGGCGGCGCGCAGGCGCTCACCGACGAGGGGCTGTCACAGCGCTACCTCACGGCCTGCGACCCGCGCCTGAACGGCTCGCAAAGCCTGGAGCTGGCCTTCCTGATCGCCGAGATGCTGCGCGGGCAGCGCACAGCGGCGCCGGCCGCCGCCTGAGGCCGGGTCCGGCGGCCGTCAGTCGTTGAGGCTGGTGGCCGCCACGGCCGCGACGCCGGGGTAGGAGACGGTGCCGCCGACGCTGCGGTCGCGCGCGTCGGCGTAGTCGTAGCGCACCTCCAGGCCCACCGTGCCGGCGCGCGGGCCGGCCGCGTCCAACGCCAGCGTGTAGCCGCAACTCGCGCCGGCGGGCAGCCGCTGCGCGGTGCAGTCGTCGCGCAGCAGCTTGAAATGGGGCGGCAGCACCAGGGGCTGGATGTGGGTGGCAGTGTCCTCGCCCTCGTTGACCAGCGTGACGGTGATGCGCCCGTCGCCCGCGCTGCGCTCGGCCTGGAACACCTCGGTGCGCAGCGCCAGCGCGCGGCTCCAGCCGCGCGGCGAGAGGTCCGCGTCCTCGCCCCCCAGCAGCCCCCCGCCGGCCAGCAGAAGCGCCGCCAGGCAGGAACCGGCCGCGACATGGATGACGACGTTCTTCATGGCTTCCCTCCGCTGTGGTTCGGCGCAGCCCAGGCCCGCGCCGCCTGGCCCGCTGCCGTCCTGCATCGCAACGGGCTGGAAACCATGGTCCCGGTTCCCCCACGGTGCGGCCATAGCCATGTCCGACACGCACCACAGGAGCTTTGTACCGGGACCATGGGGAATTGCCCCACTGCGGGGTGCGCCAGGCGCCGGGCCCGCGGCTTGCCCTGCGCCGCCCAACCCCGGCCCGCCGACGTGGCGGGCGGCCTACATCCGCAGGAGGACAGCCCACCGTGGAAGCACAGCAGCAAGCAGCCTTTCAACAGTGGCCGGCAACGCGCGGCGCGCGGTACGGCGACGCCATGCGCATCGCGCTGCTGGCGCCGGGCGTGCAGCCGGACGGTGCGGCGGCGCACACGTTTGGGCTGGCGCGTGCGCTGGCCGCGCGCGGCCACGCGGTGACGGTGGTGGCGCCCGCGCAGGCCGGCGAGCGTCCGTTCCGCGACCCGGGCTGCGCGGTGGCGCTGCTGCCCATGCCGCCGGCCACGGGCTGCCGCGTGGAGCAGGTGGCGCGGCGCATCGCCGCGCTGGAGCAGGCGCTGCCGGCGGTGCTGACGGCCGGCCGCTTCGACCTGCTGCATGCACAAGACGGGCTCAACGGCAACGCGCTGGCCACGCTGCGCAACCACCTGCCGCAGCTGCCGCCCTGGGTGCGCACCGTGCACCGGCTGGACGCCTTGCGCCAGCCGCTGCTGGAGCGCTGGCAGGCGCGGGGCTGGCTTTCGGCCGATGCCGTGGCCTGCCTGAGCGAGGCCAGTTGCCGCCAGTTGCGCCAGCACCATGGCGCGCAAGCCCGCCGGCTGCACGCCGGGGTGGACCTGAGCCCATTCCAGCCCGTGGCGCGCACCGACGATGCCGCGCACCTTCGCGCGCTTGGGCTGCCGGACGACGGCGCGCCACTGGTGCTGGCCTTGGGCGGGCTGCAGCCGCACCGCAACGCCGCGCGGCTGCTTGCAGCCTTCGCGAGCTGGCGCGCCGCCCGCCCGCACTGGGCGCACGCCCGCCTGGTGCTGGCCGGGGACGATGACTGCTCGGAGGCCGGCGCCGCCCAGCGCGCCTGGCGCGACGCGCTGCGCCGCCTGGGCTGGCAAGAAGGCCCCGGCGAGCCGGTGTGGCGCTGCGGGAGCGTGCCGGACACGGCCTTGCCCGCGCTGCTGCGCCGGGCCCGCCTGCTGGCACTGCCCTCGCTGGCCCAGGGCAGCGGCCAGGCCGCGCTCGAAGCCTTGGCCTGCGGCACGCCGGTGCTGCTGTCGCGCCGCGCGCCCTTCAGCGAGCTCATGGACCAGGCCGGCGGCGTGTCCTGGTGCGACCCGGGCGACGAGGACTCCATCGCCCTGGGCCTGCAGCGCGCAGCCATGCAGCCGCGGCACCAGCGGCCGCCCAAGGTGTGCGTGGAGCACGGCTGGGAGCACGGCGCCGCCGCGCACGAGGCCTGGTACGCGCAGGTGCTGGCGCACCGGCAGGTGCGGCGCCGGGCGGCTTGAAGCCCGCCTGGCGGGACGAAACCGCTTTTCTTAGCCCTCACCACCATGGGCTTTGCCGGCGGCCGTTGAAAGTGGCCGCCGGCCCCCTGGATGGGGGCTCTACCATTGCGGGATGGATATCTCCGTCTGGATTGCATTCTTCGCGGCCTCCTGGGCCATCAGCCTCTCGCCCGGCGCCGGTGCCGTGGCGGCCATGAGCGCCGGACTGGCGCACGGGTTCAAGCGCGGCTACTTCATGACGCTGGGCCTGGTGCTGGGCATCTGGACGCAGATCGTGGTGGTGGGCGTTGGGCTGGGCGCGCTGATCGCGGCCTCGTCGCTGGCCTTCGCGGTGGTCAAGTGGGTGGGCGTGGCCTACCTGCTGTGGCTGGGCATCAAGCAGTGGCGCGCGCCGGCGCAGGCGCTGGCCGGCGAGCCCACGGACGCCCCCGCGCAGCCCGTGGCGCGGCACAAGCTCGTGCTCAAGGGCTGGATGGTCAACGCCGTCAACCCCAAGGGCACCGTGTTCCTGCTGGCCGTGGTGCCGCAGTTCCTGGACCTGGCACGGCCGTTGGGTGGCCAGTACCTGGTGATCGGCGCGACGCTGGCCTTCACGGACCTGGTGGTCATGGCCGGCTACACCGTGCTGGCCGCGCGCGTGCTGCGGCTGCTGCGCTCGGAGCGCCAGGTGAAGGCGCTCAACCGCGTCTTCGGCTCGCTGTTCGTGCTCGTGGCCATGCTGCTGGCGACGTTCAAGCGGGCTGCTTGAGGCCGGCGCAGCCGATGCGCGCGCCCTGCTTCGGCACGCGGCCTGCCCCGCCCGCGGCATGAAACCGCGCATCACCTTGCTGACCCTGGGCGTGGCCGACCTGGAGCGCGCCGTGGCCTTCTACCGCGACGGCCTGGGATGGCCGACGCAGGGCATCGTCGGCCGCGAGTTCGAGAACGGCGCCGTGGCCTTCTTCGAGCTGGAAGGCGGGCTGAAGCTGGCGCTGTGGCCGCGCAAGAGCATCGCCGCCGACAGCGGGCTGGCCGACAGCGGCCCGGCGCCCACCCACGTCACGCTCGCGCACAACGTCGGCTCGCGCGGCGAGGTGGACGCGGCGCTGGCCCTGGCCCGCCAGGCCGGCGCCACCGTCGTCAAGCCGGCCGCCGACACCTTTTACGGCGGCTACGCCGCCTACTTCCAGGACCCGGACGGGCACCTGTGGGAAGTGAGCTTCAACCCGGGTTTCAAAGACCTGGGTTGAGGCGCAACGGCGCGCGCCGCCCTGTCGCGCGTCACGCGGGCAGCCGCCCGTAGAGCTGCGCCATGCGGCGCAGCCGCGCCGCGGTGTCCGGTGCCACCAGGCTCCAGTCGAAGCGCCAGGCCCAGTTGCCTTGCGGCGTGCCGGGACGGTTCATGCGGTGCGTGCCGTCCAGGCCCAGCGCGTCCTGCAGGGGAAAGAGGGCCAGGTCGGCCACGCTGGCCATGGCGGCGCGGATGAGGTCCCAGTGGATGGCCATGCCGTCGGTGGCCAGGTATTCGCGCAGGTGGTGGCGCAGGTCTTCACGCGCGCTGGCCCACCAGCCGCGCGTGGTGTCGTTGTCGTGGGTGCCGGTGTAGACCACGGTGTCGTGCGCGTGGCGGTGGGGCAGGAAGCGCGGCTCGCCCCCGTCGGCCGGATCGCCCCAGGCAAACTGCAGCACGCGCATGCCGGGAAATCCCAGCTCCAGGCGCAGCGCCTCCACGTCCGGCGTGATCACGCCCAAGTCCTCGGCAATCACGCTCAGCTCACCCAACGCGGCGGCCGCCGCCTGGAACAGCGCCGCGCCCGGGCCCGGCTTCCAGCAGCCCTTGAGCGCCGTCGGCTCCTCGGCCGGTATCTCCCAGTAGCCGGCAAAGCCGCGGAAGTGGTCGATGCGGACGATGTCGACCAGCTCCAGCGTGCGGCGCAGCCGCTCGGTCCACCAGCCGAAGTTCTGCTCGGCATGCGCGCTCCAGCGGTAGAGCGGATTGCCCCAGCGCTGGCCGTCGGCGCTGAAAAAGTCCGGCGGCACGCCGGCCACCACCGTTGGGCGGCCCTGCGCGTCCAGCTCGAACAGCTCGGGGTGGCACCACACGTCGGCGCTTTGCAGCGCGATGAAGATGGGCATGTCGCCCACGATGCGCACGCCGCGGGCGCGGGCGTAGGCATGCAGCGCGTCCCACTGCGTCCTGAAGCACCACTGCGTGAATTCCCAGAAGCCGATGCGCTGGGCGAGCTCCGCACGCGCCGCGCGCAGGGCCGGGCCCTCGCGCCAGGCCAGGGGCGCGGGCCAGTCCATCCAGTCCTGGCCGGGATGCGCCTCGGCCAGGGACATGAAGAGGGCGTAATCCGGCAGCCAGGCAGCCTGCTCGGCACGGAAGCTTTCAAAAGCCGCCTGCTCGGCCGGCGTGGCGGTGTCGGCGAAACGGCGCGCGGCGGCGGCCAGGCGCTCCATGCGCCAGGGAATGACGCGCTCGTAGTCCACGTGGCGGTCGCTGAAGCCGGCCGGCGCGGCCACGTCCTCGGCCGTGAGCCAGCCCTGGCGGTGCAGAGCGTGCAGGTCGATGAGCAGCACGTTGCCGGCGAAGGCCGAGCTGCTCATGTAGGGCGAATGCCCAAGGCCCACGCCGCCCAGGGGCAGCATCTGCCACAGCGTCTGCGCGCCGGCAGCCAGCCAGTCCACGAAGTGGTAGGCGCCCGCACCGAAATCGCCCGCACCGTGCGGGCCCGGCAAGGAGGTGGGATGCAGGACGACACCGCTGCCGCGGGGCAAGCGTTGGGCGATGGGCATGGAACAGGGCTCCCTGGGTGTTGTTGGGGTGTGTCGGTTTTTTTTGGGCGCGCTGTGCCTGTACGGAGAAAGCGGTTTCGCTCTGTCAGCCCGCCGGCAAGCGGTGCCACGCACCCTGACCCGTCATGCCCGCGAAAGCGGGCATCCACGCCTGCCGAGATGCTGGCGCGCCAACGTCAGTGCTGGGCGATGCAGTCCGAAGGCGACACCTCGGTGCTCGTGGATGCCCGCTTTCGCGGGCATGACGAAGTAGAGAGCGAAGCGGCTTGACTGACGTCCGT
>NZ_JAXOJX010000133.1:0-7920 GCF_034427735.1 Azohydromonas lata | reverse complement strand
TAAGAGACAGGTGTTGACGTTGTTGGCGCCACCCGGCGTGTACACCGGCGCGCCGTTGGCGGGCATCTGCTCCTGCGGTACGCCGTTCGACAGCGCCTGGCCCGGCGCCGTGGCCACGGGCGCGGCCGGCGCGCCGGACGAGGTCCCGCGCAGCATCCAGCCGCCGCCCACGCCCAGCGCCGCCACCAGCACCGCGCCGCCCACCAGCGCCGCGGGCGAGCGCAGCGGCGAAGCCGGCTTTGCCATCGTCATGTCGTTCGTCCCTTGCATTGCCTTGCTCTTCCGGACCGCCGAAGGGCAGTCCCTGTCTAGGCAACGATCGAGCCATGCCCACGGCGGACGCCTGTGGCGGCGGATGTGCAACGAAATACAAACGCCCGGGCGGAGCCGGGCGTTCGATGGAGCAGGCCCCCGGAGCGGCGCGCAGGCCGCCCAATTCAAGCCGTCAGAGCAGCGGCGCCAGCGCGCGCTTGGCCGCGGCCTCGTCCAGCCCGTTGCGGGCGGCCCAATCGGCAAGCTGGTCCTCGCCGATCTTGCCGACGTTGAAGTAGGCCGCCTGCGGGTGCGCAATGTAGAAACCGCTGACGCTGGAGGCCGGCGTCATGGCCAGGCTCTCGGTCAGGCCCATGCCGATGGCCGGGGCGTCCAGCACGCGGAAGATCTCGCGCTTGGGCAGGTGGTCCGGGCAGGCCGGGTAGCCCGGCGCCGGGCGTATGCCGCGGTACTTCTCGGCGATCAGCGCCTCGTTGGACAGCGCCTCGTCCGCCGCGTAGCCCCACAGCTCCGTGCGCACGCGCTGGTGCAGCCGCTCGGCGAAGGCTTCGGCCAGCCGGTCGGCCAGGGCCTTGAGCAGGATGGCCGAGTAGTCGTCGTGCGCGGCCAGGAACTCGGCCTCCTTCTTCTCCACGCCCTGCACGCTCACGGCGAACATGCCCGCGTAGTCGGCCTTCACGCCGCGCGGCGCCACGAAGTCCGACAGGCAGCGGTTGGGCCGGCGCACGCCGTCTATCACCGGGCGCTCGGACTGCATGCGCAGCCCATGCCAGGTCATCAGCGGCTCGGCGCGCGACTCGTCGGCGTAGAAGGCGATGTCGTCGCCCACGGCATTGGCCGGGTACAGGCCGATGACGCCATGCGCCTGCAGCCAGCGCCCCTCCACCAGGCGCTGCAGCATGCGCTGCGCGTCCTCGAACACGCGCGAGGCGGAGTCGCCCACCACCGGGTCCTGGAGGATGTCGGGGTAGCGCCCGGCCAGGTCCCAGGTCTGGAAGAAGGGCGTCCAGTCGATGCAGGCCACCAGCTCCGACAGGTCCTGGTTGCGGAACACGCGCTTGCCGACGAACTTCGGCGCCGTCGCCTCGTAGGCGGCCCATTCGATGGGCGTGGGGTTGGCGCGCGCGGCCTCCAGGCTGACCAGCGGCGTGGCCTTCTTGTTGGCGTGCTGCTCGCGCACCTTGGCGTAGTCGGCTTCCAGCTCGGCGATGTACTTGGCGGCCCGCTCGTCGCTCAGCAGCTCCGAGCACACGCCCACGCTGCGCGAGGCATCGGGCACGTACACCACCGGCCCCTCGTAGTGCGGCGCGATCTTCACCGCCGTGTGCACGCGGCTGGTGGTGGCGCCGCCAATGAGCAGCGGCGTCTTCTTGCCGCGGAAATGCGCATCGCGCTGCATCTCGGCAGCCACGTACTGCATCTCTTCGAGGCTGGGCGTGATCAGGCCGGACAGGCCGATGATGTCGGCCCCCTCCTCCTTCGCCTTGGCGAGGATGTCCTGGCACGGGACCATCACGCCCATGTTGACGACCTCGAAGTTGTTGCACTGCAGGACGACGCTGACGATGTTCTTGCCGATGTCGTGCACGTCGCCCTTGACGGTGGCGATCACGATGCGGCCCTTGGACCTCACGTCGCTGCCGGCCGCCATGAGCGCCTGCTTTTCCGCCTCGATGTAGGGCAGCAGGTGGGCCACGGCCTGCTTCATGACGCGGGCGGACTTGACCACCTGGGGCAGGAACATCTTGCCCTGGCCGAAGAGGTCGCCCACCACGTTCATGCCGTCCATGAGCGGGCCTTCGATGACGTGCAGCGGGCGCCCGCCCTCGGCGCTCACCTGCTGCCACACCTCCTCGGTGTCGGCTTCTATGAACTCGTTGATGCCCTGCACCAGCGCGTGCGACAGGCGCTGGCGCACGGGCAGCGCGCGCCAGGCCAGGCGCGCGCTGTCGTCCTTGGCCAGGCCGCGCACCTGGTCGGCGATGGCCAGCAGCCGCTCGGTCGCGTCCGGGCGGCGGTTGAGCACCACGTCCTCCACGCGCTCGCGCAGCTCGGCGTCGAGCTGGTCGTACACGCCCACCATGCCGGCATTGACGATGCCCATGTCCATCCCCGCCTGGATGGCGTGGTAGAGGAACACGGTGTGTATGGCCTCGCGCACCGGCTCGTTGCCGCGGAAGCTGAAGGAGACGTTGGAGACGCCGCCGGACACCTTGGCGCCAGGCAGGTGCCGCTTGATCCAGCGCGTGGCCTCGATGAAGTCCACGGCGTAGTTGTCGTGCTCCTCGATGCCGGTGGCGATGGCGAAGATGTTGGGGTCGAAGACGATGTCCTCTGCGGGGAAGCCGACCTCATCGACCAGGATTCGATAAGCCCGCTCGCAGATCTCGGTCTTGCGCTGGAACGTGTCGGCCTGGCCCTTCTCGTCGAAGGCCATCACCACGCTGGCGGCGCCGTAGCGCCTGATCAGCTTCGCCTGGCGCTTGAACTCGGCCTCGCCCTCCTTGAGCGAGATGGAGTTGACGATGCCCTTGCCCTGGATGCACTTGAGGCCCGCCTCGATCACGCTCCACTTGGAGCTGTCGATCATGATGGGCACGCGCGCGATCTCGGGGTCGGAGGCGATGAGGTTGAGGAAGCGGACCATGGCGGCCTGGCTGTCCAGCATGGCCTCGTCCATGTTCACGTCGATGATCTGCGCACCGTTTTCCACCTGCTGGCGCGCCACGGCCAGGGCCTGCTCGAACTGGCCGGCCAGGACCATGCGGGCGAAGGCCTTGGAGCCGGTGACGTTGGTGCGCTCGCCGATGTTGACGAAGAGGTGCCCCTCGCCGATGGACACAGGCTCCAGGCCTGAGAGCCGCATGGGCGGCACGGAAATGTTGGCGTCGTTCATGAATAGTCCGGATTCAGGCTCAGGCGGGCTCAGGCGGCGGCGACCAGGGAGGTGAACAGCGGGTCGGCCTTGCCGCGCGGGCGGTAGGCGCTGACCTTGCGCGCAATGGCGGCGATGTGGTCCGGCGTGGTGCCGCAGCAGCCGCCCACGATGTTGAGGAAGCCGCTCTTGGCGAACTCCTCCATCAGCCCCGCGGTGACGTCCGGCGTCTCGTCGAAGCCGGTGTCGCTCATGGGGTTGGGCAGGCCCGCGTTGGGATAGCAGCTGATGGCGGTGTCGCCCGCGATGCGCGAGAGCTCCTCGACGTAGGGCCGCATCAGCGCCGCGCCCAGCGCGCAATTGAGGCCGATGGCGATGGGCTTGGCATGGCGCACCGAGTGCCAGAAGGCGCCCACGGTCTGGCCGGAGAGGATGCGGCCGGAGGCGTCGGTGACGGTGCCGGAGATGATGACGGGCAGCCGCTCGCCGGTGTCCTCCATCAGCTCGTCCAGCGCGAACAGCGCCGCCTTGGCGTTGAGCGTGTCGAAGATGGTCTCGACCAGGAAGAGGTCGCAGCCGCCTTCGAGCAGCCCCTCGGCCTGCTCGCGGTAGGCCGCGCGCAGCTCGTCGAAGCTCACGTTGCGCGCGCCCGGGTCGTTGACGTCGGGGCTGATGCTGGCCGTGCGCGGCGTGGGCCCCACGGCGCCGGCCACGAAGCGGGGCTTCTCGGGCGTGGCGTACTTGTCGGCCGCCTCGCGGGCGATGCGGGCCGCGGCCACGTTCATCTCGCGCGCCAGCGGGGCCAGGTCGTAGTCCTCCTGCGCGATCGAGGTGGCGCCGAAGGTGTTGGTCTCGATGATGTCGGCGCCCGCGGCCAGGTACTGCTCGTGGATCTGGCGGATGACGTCCGGGCGCGTGAACTGCAGCAGCTCGTTGTTGCCCTTGAGGTCCTTGGGGTGGTCCTTGAAGCGCTCGCCCCGGTAGTCGGACTCGGTGAGTTTCCAGCGCTGGATCATGGTGCCCATGGCGCCGTCGATGACGACGATGCGCTGCGGCAGCAGCGCCGCCAGCGCGGCGCCCCGGGTGTAGTGCGGTGCGTTCATCCCCCGATTGTAGAAAGGGGCCCTTTCCGGCGCCGCCGCACGGGTGCGCCGGCGTGCCTACGTCACGCGTGAATCACGCGCGAAAGCCCATGCCGCGCCGCTGCCGCGCCTCGGGCTTGACCCGGTGCTCGCTCTCCAACTGGCTCAGGAACTCGTCCGGCTCGAAGCTCTCGCCCAACAGCTCCACCTGGCGGCGCACGGCGGCAAAGTCGCCCGGCGTGAGCAGGTCCAGTTGCGCCAGGCGCTGGCGCTGCTCGTCCGTCATGCGCGCGGCGTCGCCCTCCAGCGCCTCGTTGGCGAACATGCGCACGCGCTGCTCCGGCCGCAAGGGATGGAAGCGGATCTTGAAGGTGAAGCGCCGCAGCGCGGCCTCGTCCAGGTCGTCGAACAGGTTGGTGGTGCAAACAAAAATGCCGGCGAAGCGCTCCATGCCCTGCAGCATCTCGTTGACTTCGCTGACCTCGTAGCTGCGCTCGGCCATGCGGCGGCTGCGCAGGAAGCTGTCGGCCTCGTCCAGCAGCAGCAGCGCGCCCTCGGACTGCGCCTCCTCGAACATGCGCGCCATGTTGGCCTCGGTCTCGCCGACGAACTTGCTCATGAGGTCGCTGGCCTGGCGAATCATCAGCGGGCGCCCAAGCTGCTGCGCCAGGTGCTCGGCCAGCGCCGTCTTGCCGCTGCCGGGCACGCCGTGCAGGCACAGCGTGCCGTGGCCGCGGCGGCGCAGCGCCTCCACGATGCGCGGCAGCTCGAAGCGGCACTCCACGTTGAGCAGCTCCAGCACGTAGCGCGTGACGCTCACGCGCGCGGCGCTGCCGGCGCTCTGGCCCAGGGCGCGGTCGGCGTTGGCGAGCTGGCGCTCGATGAGCGCTTCCATGCCCGTGGCCTCGTTGGCCGCCAGGCGGGCGAAGCGCACCGCGGTGCGGATCTGCGCCGGCGTGAGGCTGCGCCGCTCGGCCAGCCGCGCCACGAAGCCCGGCGACACGGCGGCGCCTTCCAGCGCCCGCGCCACCAGCCCCTCGCGCGCGCCCGGCGGGGGAGACTTCAGCTCCAGGTGGTACTGGAAGCGGCGGCGGAAGGCCGGGTCGATCTGCTCGATGCGGTTGGTCACCCACAGCACGGGCACGGGGTTGGTTTCCAGGATCTGGTTGACCCAGGCCTTGCCGCTGACGCTGCCCGACAGCGGCGCGTCGCCGCTGTCCAGCCGCGCCATGAGCTGCGCGGTGTCGGTGGAAATGGGCGGGAAGACGTCCTCCACCTCGTCGAACAGCAGCGCCACGTGGCCGCTGCTCTTGAGGAAGACCTGGCTGATCTGCAGCGAGCGGTAGCGGTCGCGCCCGGAGAGCGAGTTGCCGTCGCGGTCGGCGTACTCCACCTCGTAGAGCTCCAGCCCCGCGGCCTGCGCCACCACCTTGGCCAGCTCCGTCTTGCCCGTGCCGGGCGGGCCGTACATGAGCACGTTGACGCCGGGCTCGCGCTGCGCCACGGCGTTCTTGAGCAGCGCGGTGAGCATCTGCACGTCGTCGCCCACGAAGTGGAAATCCTCGGCCGTGAGATCGGTGCGCCGCGCCGGGCGGGTGAACACGGCCATGAGCTCGCTGGGCTCGCGGTACTCGCGCATGAGCACCGGCGGCAGTTGCTCGCTGACCTTCATGAGGTCGGCCAGGTCGGTGATGTTGTGCTCGGAGATGAGGTTCTCGACCATGCCGATGCGCTCCAGGCGCGATCCGGCACGCAGCGCCTCGGCCACCTCCTGCTCGTTGACGCCGGCCACCGCGGCAATGGCCGCGTGCGCCTCCTGCGCGCTGGAGACCTTGAACTCCACCAGCAGCCCGCGCAGGTCGCGCTGGTAGCGCGCGAGCGTTCCGTAGAGCAGCAGCGCGCGCTCCGCGGGGTTGAGCTGCAGCAGCGCGGCCAGCGCGTCGATGTTCTGCTGCACGCGGATGGGCTGCTTCTTCAGGCTGCGCTCCAGCCACTCGGCGGTGGCGCCCAACACGGCCAGCAGGTCCTTGGGCGCGTCCTTGATGTATTCGTCGATGTAGAAGAAGAGCGTGCCTTCCTCATACGGGCCCCGCCAGCAGCCGTGGCGCTGCAGGAAGGCCGCGTCGGCGAGCGCCTCGTGGCCGCGCCAGAGCTCGTTGTCGCGGCAGCGCCTGCCCAGGAACTGCCGCAGCCGCGCCAGCGCCGGAGCGGGCCACACCAGATGGCGGCCCACCAGCGACAACAGGCTGCTCCAGTCGCGGCGCAGGTTGAAGCGCCCGGCCTGCTTCATGGTCAGGGCCAGGACGAACTGAGAGCACATCAGATCGAGTACCGGGGCCTCGGTCAGCCCGGGTGAGGGCAGCAGGCGCGCATCGGTTCGACTTCTCACCGCAACTCCTTGCGCTTTCCAGGGTGCGCGCGATCTTGTCGCAGGCCCTTCGCACCAGCAAGCCCCATGGGCTTGAAGATTTCAAGCCCGCAGCCCGTGGGATGTGACAAAAAACCGGGCCCGCACGCGGCGGGCCCGTAGGGCTTGGGCAGGCGGGAAGGCCTCCCGCCCGCGTTGGGCGGTGCGCCGCTCAGTGCAGGGTCACGGGCTGCTGCGCGAGCTGCGTGTAGCCGGCGATGAACTCGTCCAGCGCCTCCTCCGTGGGCTCGGTTTCGACCAGCCGGTCCACGCCTTCGCGAAAGCGCTGGGCCAGCGGGCCTTCGAGGAAGATTTCCTTGCGGGCGAACTTGTCGACGATTTCGTAACCGCCGCGCGTTTGCGCCTGGATGTCGTTGTCCTGCACGGCGGGCAGATCGAACTGCAGCACCGCGAAACTGTCCGAGTTGTAGAGCATGAGCATCTTCAAACCTCCTGGGCCGCAGTTGAGGTGGTTGAGGCAAGTTTCAAGCCCATCGGCCCCGGGGCACCTGCTTCAAGACGCTTCAGGGCAGCCGTTCCTCGGACTCCAGCACCAGTTCCAACGCTTCGCCGCCCCCCGCGGTGGACAGCCGCGCGCGCACGGGCAGGTAGTGCGACAGCGGGTCCAGCCAGAACTCCACGCGCGTGTCGTACTGCTTGCGCGGCTCGCGCGAGAGCTTCAGCGTGCGCAGGGGCCCGGTGGGGCCCTCCACCGTCTGCTCGCCCTCAACCTTGAAGGTCCAGACGTCGGCATCGGCGCGCGAGCCGGTGACGAAGACGCGCACGCTGGCCCCCGCCACGAAGCGGCGCGGATCGGCCGCGACGATGGCGGGAATCTGCAGCAGCACGCTCAGGCGGTCCTGCGCGCCGGCCAGCAGCGGGAACTCGGTGGTGGGCCCGGAGAAGGTGAGCTTGCCCGCGTCGCGCTGGAAGTTGGCGGCCTGCGCGTCGCGGCCGCGGCGGCGCACCTCGTAGCGCTCGGGGGCGATGCCCGCGCTGTCCAGCACGCCCTGGCTGCGCCAGTCCAGCACGTTGATGCCGGCCACGTCGCCCGTGAGCGAGGCCGCGTACTGTCCCGCCCCGGGCTGCCAGCGCAGCACACCCGTGCCCCACAGCAGGCCGCGCTCCAGCCGATAGCGGCGCAGCACGGGCGGTGGCAGCTCGGTGGCGTACACGGGCGGCGCCGGCTGGGCCTGCGGCGCGTCCGAGGCGGCGGACGCGGGCGCGGCCGGGGCGGAGGCCGCTTCGGAGGCCACTTCGGAAGCCGGCGGCACCGAGGCCGC
>NZ_JAXOJX010000132.1:0-8741 GCF_034427735.1 Azohydromonas lata | reverse complement strand
CTCGGCCACGACGGCCTCGGCGGCGGCAGCGGCCTTGGGCGCGGCGCGCTTGCGGGCCGGGGCGCGCTTGCGCGGCGCGGTGGGCGCGCTTGCGCCGTCCTCGGCAGCGGCGGGGTTCAACGGGTTGTCAGCGTCTTGGGAATTCATGGCTGCGGAGGGGTGGTTTCGGCCGTTGCGATGGCCGGCGGGGGTTCGGTGGTGGCGCCGGCGGCCGGCGCATCAGGCGCAGCAGCGGCAACGGGCCCTTCGACGGGCTCTTCAACGGGCTCTTGGGCAGGCACTTGCGGCGACGCCTGGAGCAGCGGCAACTGCTGCGCCAGCGCGGCCTGCAGGGGGGACTCCAGCGCCTGCGGTAGCGCGCCGGGGGCCTCCAGCGGCGGCAGCCCGTCCAGGCCGCCCAAGCCCAGGTCGTCCAGGAACTGGCGCGTGGTGGCGTACAGGGCAGGCCGCCCCGGCGCCTCGCGGTGGCCTATGACTTCAATCCAGCCGCGCTCTTCGAGCTGGCGGATGACCTGCGTGCCCACGGTGACGCCGCGGATGTCCTCGATGTCGCCGCGCGTCACCGGTTGCCGGTAGGCAATGATGGCCAGCGTCTCCATCACCGCGCGCGAGTAGCGCGGCGGTTTCTCGGGCTGCAGCCGCGCGAGGTAGGGCTGCATTTCCGGGCGGCTCTGGAAACGCCAGCCTGAGGCCAGCGTGACCAGCTCGACACCGCGGCCTTGCCAGTCGCGGGCGATCTCGTCGAGCAGCGCGCGCAGCGTATCGGCGCCCAGCTGTTGGTCGAACAGCAGGCGCAACTCGCGCAGCGGCAGCGGCTGCTGCGCGCAGATCAAAGCGGTTTCAAGGACGCGCTTGGCATCCTGGGTGTTCATCAAGGTCTCGGGGTGCCGAAGGCGGCAGCGTCGGACATCACACGACGTTCAAGGGTCGAAGGGCGGGCCGCTCCATCAAGGAGCTGCCGGCGAAGGATTCGGACCTGGGGGCCGGACCCGGCTGCAGCGGTCTGGACCGGCGCTCGGGCGCGGGGCTTCAAGGATCAGGATCAGGCGGCTAGCGGCTGGAGGCACCAGGGAGTCGGGCTCAGGCCGCGCGCGAATCGAAACATTGTAACCCCGCAGCGCATGCCCTTTGCCACTGTCAAGGGCTGGGTGTTGCACTGGGGCGTCGCCCAGGGCAAATCCCGTGGCGTAGTGCTCAGTTTTGCAGGGCCTGCAGCGCCGCGGCCAAATCGGCCGGCGGCGGCTGCTCGAAAGCCAGCTCGCCGCCCAGCACCGGATGCTCCAGGCGCAGCCGCGCCGCATGCAGCGCCTGGCGCTGCATGCCCAGCAGCGGCGCGCCGCCATAGACCGCATCGGCCAGCAGCGGCAGCCCGCGCGAGGCCGCATGCACGCGGATCTGGTGCGTGCGCCCGCTGTGCAGCGTGCAGCGCAACGCGCAGGCGCCCTGCCCCGCGGCCAGCAGCTCGAAGTCGGTGCGCGCGGGCTTGCCGGAGGCCACGATGGCCATGCGCACGCGCGAGCGCGGGTCGCGCCCAATGGGCGCCTCCACGGTGAAGACGCTCTCGCGCGGCACGCCGTGCGCCAGCGCCAGGTATTGGCGGCCGACCTCGCGCGCGGCGATGGCGCGCACCAGCGCCGTCATGGCCGGCAGCGTCTTGGCCACCACCATGAGGCCGGAGGTGTCCTTGTCCAGCCGGTGCACGATGCCCGCGCGCGGCAGCCGCGCCGCGCCCGCGTGGTGCGCCAGCAGCGCGTTGAGCAGCGTGCCGGACCAGTTGCCCGCGGCCGGGTGCACCACCATGCCGGCGGGCTTGGAGAGGACAATCAGGTGCTCGTCCTCGAACACGATGGAAAGCGGCAGCGCCTCAGCCTTGAAGGCGCGGCTTTCCTCGGTGGGCACCAGCTCCATGCGGATGCGCTGGCCCAGCTTCATGCCGCGCGAGGCCGTGCGCGCCACTTGGCCGTCCAGCCACACGTGGCCGCGCTCTATGAGGCCCTGCAGGTGATTGCGCGAGAACTCGCCGGCCATGAGCACCAGCGCCTTGTCCAGGCGCAGGCCCTGCAGCGAGGCGTCCACCTCGCGCTCGCGCCACTCGTGCTGCTCTTCGTCGAGAGCCTCGTCCTCGGTCGCCGGGGCGGGCAAAGGGTCAACCATACAATTCGCGTTTCCTTGGACTGACGGCACACGCGCGCTGCGCGCGGCGGCCGCTGCATCAGATGAGCTTTTCTTCTTGGAGGCGCCGTTGGGCGCATGGGGCACCGGCCTGTGCGGCCATGCTGGCGGGCGCCCTGCTGGTGGCAGGCTGCGGCACCACGAAGGAGGATCCGCTGTCGACGACAGCGGTCGAAAAATTGTACGCAGACGCCAAGGACGACATGTCCACCGGCAGCTACGAGCGCGCCATCAAGACGCTGGAGCGCGTCGAAGGCCGCGCCGCCGGCACGCTGCTGTCGCAGCAGGCCACGCTGGACCTGGCCTACGCGCGCTACAAGACCGGCGAGCGCGCCGAGTCGCTGGCCACGCTGGACCGCTTCATCAAGCTCAACCCCTCCAGCCCCGCGCTGGACTACGCGCTGTACCTGCGCGGCGTCGTGAACTTCAACGACAACCTGGGCATCCTGGGCCGCTTCACCAACCAGGAGCTCTCCGAGCGCGACCAGCAGGCCTCACGCGACGCCTACCAGTCCTTCAAGCAGCTGGTGGACCAGTTCCCGCAGTCCAAGTACTCGGTCGAAGCCCGCACGCGCATGGACTACATCGTCAATGCGCTGGCCGCCTACGAAATCCACGTCGCGCGCTACTACTACCGGCGCGGCGCCTTCGTCGCGGCCGCCAACCGCGCGCAGCAGGCCATCAAGGACTACCCGCAGACGCCGGCCATCGAGGAAGCCCTCTTCATCATGGCCCAGAGCTACGACCGCCTGGAGCTGCCCCAACTGCGCGACGACGCCCAGCGCGTGCTCAAGCAGAACTATCCCGACAGCCGCTTCGTCACCGGCGCGCCCGCCGCGTCCAAGAAGCCCTGGTGGCAGGTGTGGTGAGCTGAAGGGAAGGCTTCGCGCCCTCACGAGAACCGGCCCGCGGGCCGGTTTTTTCTTGTCCGGCGCAGCTGCCAGGCCCGCGCTCAAGCCGCGCCGCGCTCCTGAGGCGCCTCGTCCGGCACGGACTCCGGCGCTCCCGCCGCGCCGCCGGGGCCCGCGCGCTCAGCCGCCAGCTCGCGCAGCCAGGCCAGCGCCTCGCCCTCTTCCTTGAGCCGCGCCATGGGCGGCAGCGCGCGGCGCAGCCGGGCGCCATAGCCCTTGAGCGCCAGGCGCGGGTCGCACACCACCAGCAGCCCGCGGTCGCGCTCGCTGCGTATCAGCCGCCCCGCGCCCTGCTTGAGCGACACGGCGGCCTCGGCCAGGAAGTACTCGTTGAAGGCGCTCTTGCCCCGGGCCTCGATCTGCGCCACGCGCGCTTCCACCAGCGGGTCGCCCGGCGGCGGAAAAGGCAGCTTGTCGATCAGCACGCACTGCAGCGCGTCGCCGGGCACGTCTATGCCCTCCCAGAAGCTGGCCGAGCCCACCAGCACGGAAGCAGGCTGGTCCAGGAACCGCTTCACGAGCTGCCGCTTGGGCAGCTCCCCTTGCACCAGCACCTCCATCGCCACGCCGGCCTCGGCCAGCGCCTCGCGCAGCGCGTTGGCCACGCCCTGCAGCGCGCGCAGCGTGGTGGTCAGCACGAAGGTGCGCCCGCCCAGGGCGCTGGCCAGGCGCGCGGCCAGCCGGCCCACAGCCGGCGCATGCGGCTCGCTGCCCGCGGCGGCAAAGCGCTCGGGAATCCACAGCCGCGCGTGGGCGGCGTAGTCGAAGGGGCTGTCCAGGCGCAGCACGCGCGCGTCCTCCAGCGCCGTGCTGCCGGTGAACCAGGAGAGCTTCGCGTCCGCCCCCAGCGTGGCCGACGTGAAGACCCAGGCCTTGCGGCCCAGCCCGCGCTGCTGCGTGAGCGCGCTGCGGATGTCCAGCGGCGACTCGACCAGCCGGGCTTGGGACGTCCCCAGGTCTATCCAGCGCACCTGGTCCGGCTCGCCGGGCACGGCGAAGCGCGCCGCGCGCTCGGCCAGCAACAACGCGCGCTGCGACAGCCGCATCAGGTCCGGGCCGCTGGCGGCCAGCGGCTCCAGCGCCTCCGCCGCCGCCTTGCAGGCCTTTTCCACGCTTTCCAATGCGCCCTGGAAGGCGGCGTCGCCGGCGCGGTCCGTCCAGGCCAGGCGCAGCGACATGCGGCCGCCCCCTTGCGCGCCGGCCGCGCGCAGCCGCAGCTCGCGCGCGGCGTTCTCGACGCGGTTGGCCAGCGCGTCCCAGTCGGCCAGGCCGCGCGCGGGCTGCGCGCCCTCCAGCCGCAGGTCGCGGGCGAAGTCGATGAGCTGCGCGCTGCCCAGCGTGGTGCCCAGGAACTGCACGCCGGCCTCCACGAGTTGGTGCGCCTCGTCGAACACCGCCACGTCCACCGTGGGCAGCAGCTCGGCCACGCCGCTGTCGCGCAGCGCCAGGTCGGCAAAGAACAGGTGGTGGTTGACCACCACCACGTCGGCGCCCACGGCCTCGCGCCGCGCCTTCATCACGTGGCAGCGCGTGAACTGCGGGCACTCGCCACCCAGGCAGTTGTCGCGCGTGGAGCTCACCAGCGGCAGCAGCGGCGAGCGCTCATCCAGCAGATCCAGCTCGGCCAGGTCGCCGCTGACGGTGGCCTGCGCCCACAGCTCGATGCGGGCCAGGGCGCGCTGGGTGCGGGCGTCGGCTTCGGCCTCGCGCGCGAGCGTGAGCCGGTGGCGGCAGAGGTAGCTGGCGCGACCTTTGAGCAGCGCCAGGCTCACCGGCTGGCCGAGCGCGGCACGCAGCCGCGGCAGGTCGCGCAGAAACAGCTGGTCCTGCAGGCTCTTGGTGGCCGTGCTCACCAGCGCCCGCGCGCCGGAAAGCAACAGCGGGACGAGGTACGCAAAGGTCTTGCCGATGCCCGTGCCGGCCTCGGCCACCAGCGCCTCGCGCTGCTCGATGGCCTGCGCGACGGCCAGCGCCATCTGCTGCTGGGCCGGGCGCTGGACGTAGGCGGGGTCGGCTTTCGCCAGCGCGCCTTCGGCGCTGAAGGCTTTTTCCACCGCCTGCGACAGCGCGCCGCCGGCGGCGTCGTGGGCGGCCGCGTCGGCGGGAGGGATGTCGGGGGGTGTGGCGGTCGGCATGAGGGCGCGCAGTGTAGGTGCGGGCGGCGGGGCCGCGCACGGCCTCGGCTCACGTCAGCGACGTATCCACCTCCCGGTGCTCCAGCTCCAGGAACTCCCTGGACTGCATCTCGTTGAGGCGCGACACCGTGCGCGGGAACTCGTGCGACAGCGGCCCTTCGGTGTAGAGCGCTTCCGGCGGCACGGCGGCCGAGAGGATGAACTTGCAGCGCCGGTCGTAGAGCACGTCCACCAGCCACGTGAAGCGCCGGGCCTCGCTGGCCTTGCGCACCGGCATGTGCGGCACGTCCGACAGCATCACGGTGTGGAAGCGGCTGGCGATTTCCAGGTAGTCGTTCTGCGAGCGCGGGCCGCCGCACAGCGTCTGGAAGTCGAACCACACCACGCCGCCGGCACGCCGGCGCGCTTGCAGCACGCGCTGCTCGATGTTGAGCACCGGGTCCTCTTCCTTGGCCTCGGCCAGATCCTCGAAGGCGGCGGCCATCTCGGCGTCGGCCTGCGGGCCCAGCGGGCAGTGGTAGAGCTTGACGTGCTCCAGCGTGCGCCGCCGGTAGTCCGTGCCCGCGTCCACGTTGAGCACCTCCATGTGGGCCTTGAGCAGCTCGATGGCGGGCAGGATGCGGTCGCGGTGCAGCCCGTTGGGGTACAGCCCGTCGGGGTGGAAGTTGGACGTGGTGACGATGGAGACGCGGTTGGCGAACAGCGCCTCCAGCAGCCGGTGCAGGATCATCGCGTCCGTCACGTCGGCCACGTGGAACTCGTCGAAGCAGATGAGCCGGTAGCGCCGCGCGATGCGCTTGCCCAGCTCGTCCAGCGGGTTGACGGTGCCCTTGAGCTCCTGGAGCTGCCGGTGCACCTCGCGCATGAACTCGTGGAAGTGCAGCCGCGTCTTGCGCTTGAGGGGCACGGACTGGAAGAAGCAGTCCATGAGGAAGCTCTTGCCCCGGCCCACGCCGCCGTACATGTAGACGCCGCGCGGGATGGGGGGGCGGCGGATCAGCTTGGCGATGGCGTTGCTGCGCCGCGCCTTGTAGGCGATCCACTCGTTCTCGCAGCGCTCCAGCGCCGCGATGGCGCGCAACTGCGCCTCGTCGGTCTTGAAGCCGCGCTCGGCCAGCGTCTGTTCGTAGAGGGCTCGGACAGCCACGGTGATGCCTCGATTCACTTCGGAAACTGAAAGGGGCCCCGCAGGGCCCCTTGTTCAGCGCAGGGCTCAGAAGTTGAGCGTGCGCTTGTCCACCGCCAGCGCGGCTTCCTTGGTCGCCTCGGACAGCGACGGGTGCGCGTGGCAGATGCGGGCGATGTCCTCGGCACTGGCCTTGAACTCCATGGCCACCACGGCCTCGGAGATCAGCTCGGAGGCCATGGGGCCCACGATGTGCACGCCCAGGATCTCGTCCGACGTCGCGTCGGCCAGGAACTTCACCATGCCGGTGGTGTCGCCCAAAGCGCGGGCGCGGCCGTTGGCCAGGAAGGGGAAGGTGCCGGCCTTGTAGGCGCGGCCCGCGGCCTTGAGCGCCTGCTCGGTCTGGCCCACCCAGGCGATTTCCGGGCTGGTGTAGATGACCCAGGGGATGGTGTCGAAGTTGACGTGGCCGTGCTGGCCGGCGATGCGCTCGGCCACCGCGACGCCCTCTTCCTCAGCCTTGTGCGCCAGCATGGGGCCGCGCACCACGTCGCCCACCGCCCACACGCCGGGCAGGTTGGTGCGGCACTCACCGTCCACCACGATGGCGCCGCGCTCGTCGAGCTGCAGGCCCACGGCTTCCGGGTTCAGGCCGATGGTGTTGGGCACGCGGCCGATGGACACGATCAGCTTGTCCACCACCAGCGACTTGGCGGAGCCCTTGGCGTCGGCGTAGGCGATGGCCACGCCCTCGCCTTCGGCCTTGACCTCGCTGATGTTCACGCCCATCTCGATCTTGAGGCCCTGCTTGGTGAAGGCCTTGTGCGCTTCCTTGGCGATCTGCTCGTCGGCGGCGCCCAGGAACGTGGGCAGGCCTTCGAGGATCGTCACGTCCGCACCCAGGCGGCGCCACACCGAGCCCATCTCCAGGCCGATCACGCCGGCGCCGATGATGCCCAGCTTCTGGGGCACGGCACCGATGCGCAGCGCACCGTCGTTGGAGAGGATCTTCTCCTCGTCGAACGGGGCGCCGGGCAGCGCGCGGGCGTTGGAGCCGGTGGCCAGGATCACGTGCTTGGCCGTGAGGGTCTCGGCCGTCTTGCCGGCGACGCTGATCTCGTAGCCGCCCTCGACGGCCTTGCCGAAGGCGCCGCGGCCGTGGAAGAAGGTGACCTTGTTCTTCTTGAACAGGTACAGGATGCCGTCGTTGTTCTGCTTCACGACGGTGTCCTTGCGGCCCACCATCTTGGCGACGTCCATCTTCAGGTTGTCCAGGCTGATGCCGTGGTCGCCGAAGTGCTTGGCCGCGTGCTCGAAGTGCTCGCTGGACTGCAGCAGGGCCTTGGAGGGAATGCAGCCGACGTTGGTGCAGGTGCCGCCCGGCGCGGGGCCGCCGGCGGCGTTCTTCCACTCGTCGATGCAGGCGGTGTTGAAGCCCAGTTGGGCCGCGCGAATGGCGGCGATGTAGCCGCCGGGGCCGCCGCCGATGACGACGACGTCGAAGTTCTTGCTCATGAGGTGTGCCGTGGTGCGCTGAAGGAACCTGCCGCGCAAGAAAAGGCTGCGCGGCGGGCCGGCGCGCCGCCGTCAAAGGGGACGGCGCGCCCGGGGGACGTCAGAGGGGACGCAGCTCGATCAGATGTCGAACAGCAGGCGCGCCGGGTCTTCCAGCGCTTCCTTCATCGTCACCAGGCCCAGCACCGCCTCGCGGCCGTCGATGATGCGGTGGTCGTAGCTCATGGCGAGGTAGTTGATGGGGCGCACCACCACCTGGCCGTTTTCCACCACGGCGCGGTCCTTGGTGGCGTGCACGCCCAGGATGGCCGACTGCGGCGGGTTGATGATGGGCGTGGACAGCATGGAGCCGAAGGTGCCGCCGTTGGAGATGGAGAAGGTGCCGCCGGTGAGCTCTTCCAGCGACAGCTTGCCGTCCTTGGCCTTCTTGCCGAACTCGGCGATGGTCTTCTCGATGTCGGCAAAGCTGAGCTGGTCGGCGTTGCGGATCACGGGCACCACCAGGCCGCGCGGCGAGCCCACCGCGATGCCGATGTCGAAGTAGCCGTGGTAGACGATGTCGTTGCCGTCCACCGAGGCGTTGAGCACGGGGTACTTCTTGAGCGCGGCCACGGCGGCCTTCACGAAGAAGCTCATGAAGCCCAGCTTGACGCCGTGTTCCTTCTCGAACTTGTCCTGGAACTTCTTGCGCATCTCCATGACCGGGGCCATGTTGACCTCGTTGAACGTGGTCAGGATGGCGTTGGTGGCCTGGGACTGCAGCAGGCGCTCGGCGACGCGGGCGCGCAGGCGGCTCATGGGCACGCGCTGCTCGGGGCGGTCGCCCAGGTTGGCGGCCACGGGGGCGGCCACGGGCGGCAGCGGCTTGGCCACGGCGGCGGC
>NZ_JAXOJX010000131.1:0-8900 GCF_034427735.1 Azohydromonas lata | reverse complement strand
GTATAAGAGACAGGCGTGAGACTTCCTAACGCCTGGACGCCACGGCCGCCCGCGCCGGGCCGGCCGCCTGTCGCGGGGGTGGTTAAGCTGTCGTTTTGTCCTGCTATTTCCGCCTTCGCGGCGAGGCCGCGGGCCGAATAATCCGGCCCATACATGCTGAACGGCCCTGCCCGCTTGGCATCCGTTCGTCCATTGGAGCCTGAATGTCCGCTGCCGTCGCCGCCCTGGGAGCTTCGCTGAAGAAGGGCCGCATCAAGATCATCCTCATTGCAGTGGTGGTGTTGCTGCTCTTGGGCGGCGGCGTGGCTTACGTTGCCACCAAGTCCGCGCACGCCGAAGACGACGACGAGGTGGAAGTGCATGACGCGCACCCGGCCAAGGCGGTGCAGCCCGGCACCTTCGACCCCAAGACGGCACCGACCTTCATACCGATGGATGCCTTCACCGTCAACCTCGCCGACCGCGACACCGACCGCTTCGCGCAGGTGGGCGTGACGCTGGAAGTGGAGGACGCCAAGGTGCTCGAACAGGTCAAGGCCTACATGCCCGCGATTCGAAACAACATCCTGATGCTGCTGTCGAGCAAGACGGCCGAGGCCGTGCGCGACGAGGCGGGCAAGCGGCGCCTGGCCGCCGAGATACGCGCACAGGCGCTGCGCCCGCTGGGCTACGACGTCGCCGCCGAGGACCTGATGGACGAGGGCCAGGCCCCGGCCGCGTCCAACGCCGCCAGGCCGCGCAAGCAGCGCAAGTCGACGCCCACGGCACTGCCCATCAAGTCCGTGCACTTTTCCAACTTCATCGTGCAGTAAGGCCATGATGAACCAGCAGTTCCTGTCGCAGGACGAGGTCGATGCACTGCTCCAGGGCATCACCGGCGAAAGCCAGAAGCTGGAGCAGGAGGAAACTCCTACCGGTGCGGTCCGCACCTACGACATTGCCAGCCAGGAACGCATCGTTCGTGGGCGCATGCCCACGATGGAAATCATCAACGAGCGCTTTGCGCGCAACGTGCGCGTGGGCCTCTTCAATTTCATACGCAAGAGCCCCGAGGTGGCCATCGGCGGCATCAAGGTGCAGAAGTACAGCGCCTTCCTGCGCGAGATCGTGGTGCCCACCAACATCAACATCGTGTCGGTGCGGCCGCTGCGCGGCTCGGGGCTGATCGTGTGCGAGCCCAACCTGGTGTTCGCGGTGATCGATGCGCTCTTCGGCGGCAGCGGGCGCTTTCACACCCGCATCGAAGGCCGCGACTTCAGCGCCACCGAGCAGCGCGTGATCACGCGGCTGCTGGAGGTGATCATCGGCGAGTACAAGAAGGCGTGGGCGGGCATCTACCCGCTGGAGCTGGAGTACCAGCGCTCGGAGATGCAGCCGCAGTTCGCCAACATCGCCACGCCCAGTGAAATCGTGGTGGCCACGAGCTTCACCATGGAAATCGGCACCACGGCGGGGTCGGTGCACTTTTGCATTCCGTACTCCACGCTGGAGCCCATTCGCGACGTGCTGTACTCGTCGGTGCAGGGCGACTCCACCGAGCCCGACAGGCGCTGGGTCAACCTGCTCAAGACGCAGCTTCAGGCCGCGGAGGTGGAGCTGGTGGCGGAGCTCGCGCATGCGCCGGCCACCGTCGAGCAGCTGCTGTCGCTCAAGGCGGGCGACTTCATAGAGCTGGACCGCACGCCGACGCTCACCGCCAAGGTGGACGGCGTGCCGGTGCTCGAAGCGCAGTGCGGCACGCGCAACGGCAAGTACGCCATCAAGGTCGAAAGACTGATTTCCAGCTCGCAGCTGAGCTGGATCGGAGAGCAGCATCATGGCAGTTGACGAAACCATGTCCGAAGAGGACCGCATGGCCGCCGAGTGGGAGGCCGCACTGGCCGAAGCCCGCTCCGACACGGCCGCCGTGCCCGAAGAAGAGGCGTCGCCGCTGCAGTCGGTGAAGGCCGCGGCCTTCACCGACTTCGGCGCGTCGGAGGCGCAGAACCCGTCCGGGATCAACGACATCAACATGATCCTGGACATCCCCGTGCAGCTCACGGTGGAGCTGGGCCGCACGAGGATTCCGATCAAGCACATCCTGCAGCTCGCCCAGGGCTCGGTGGTGGAGCTCGAAGCCATGGCCGGCGAGCCCATGGACGTGCTGGTCAACGGCTACCTCATCGCCCAGGGCGAGGTGGTGGTGGTCAACGACAAGTTCGGCATCCGGCTGACCGACATCGTCACGCCCAGCGAGCGCGTGCGCCGGCTCAGCCGCACCTGAAATCCCTGGGATTTGGGCCGCGGCGTACCGCCGCCGCGCCGCCTTCGGCCGCACGGCTCCCGCCCTGCCTGCCTGAACACCACCCGCGTCCGCCAGGACGGCCCGCTCCCCGCCGGGCACTGGCGGGGGCCGCATTCATGAAAGCCCCGTTTCCATGAACACCACCTGGCTGTCGCTGCTGTGGTTCCTGGCCGTGCTGGCGCTCATTCCCGTGGCGCTGTGGCTGCTCAAGCGCACGCCGCTGGCGCAGGGCGCGGGCGCGGCGGGCGTGATGCGCACCGTGGCCGTGCTGCCGCTGTCGCCCAACCAGCGCCTGGTGACGGTGGAGGTGGGCAGCGGCGACGAGCGGCGCTGGCTGGTGCTGGGCGTGACGCCGCAGCAGATCAGCACGCTGCACACCATGGCCCCGCAGGCCGACGCGCCCACGGCGGCGCCGTCCGCGCCCTCCTTTGCCCAAGCGCTGCGCCAGATGCGCGGCCAGCGCGACTGAACTGCCCGAGTCTTGCGAGCATGAAAGCCTTCTTCTCCAGCCGGCGCCGCCTCGCGCCGGCCGCCGCGGCCCTCGCGCTGCTGGCCGGCGCGGCGCTGCCGGCGCTGGCGCAGCAGCAGGGCGCGCCCGGCACGCTGCCGCTGCTCATCGGCCAGGGCGCGGGCGGGGCCAGCTATTCGGTGCCCATCCAGACGCTGCTGTTCTTCACCTCGCTGAGCTTCCTGCCCGCGGTGCTGCTGATGATGACGGGCTTCACCCGCATCGTGATCGTGCTGGGCCTGCTGCGCCAGGCGATGGGCACGCAGTCCACGCCGCCCAACCAGGTCATCGTGGGGCTGAGCCTGTTCCTGACCTTCTTCGTGATGGGGCCCACGCTGGACCGCATCTACGAGCAGGCCTGGCAGCCCTACAGCGCCGGGCAGATCAGCTTCGAGCAGGCCCTGGACCGCGGCCAGGTGCCGCTGCGCGGCTTCATGCTCAAGCAAACCCGCCAGAGCGACGTGCAGCTCTTCAGCCGCATGGCCAAGCTCCCCGACGGCACCACGGCCGAGCAACTGCCCTTCAAGGTGCTGGTGCCGGCCTTCGTCACCAGCGAGCTCAAGAGCGCCTTCCAGATCGGCTTCCTGATCTTCATCCCCTTCCTGATCATCGACATGGTCGTGGCCAGCGTGCTCATGAGCCTGGGGATGATGATGCTCAGCCCCGTGCTGGTGGCGCTGCCCTTCAAGCTCATGCTCTTCGTCCTGGCCGACGGCTGGAACCTCATGCTGGGTTCGCTGGCGGCCTCCTTCGCCCAATAGGCGCCGCCTTCCAACGCAACGGATTGGACCTTCCCTCATGGACGCAACCCAAGTCTTCACCGTGGGCCAGCAGGCCCTCTACACGCTGCTGATCGTGTGCGCGCCGCTGCTGCTGGTCATCCTGGGCGTGGGCGTGGTGGTGAGCGTGCTGCAGGCGGCCACGCAGATCAACGAGGCCACGCTTTCCTTCGTCCCCAAGATCGTTGCCGCGGTGGCGGTGCTGGCCATCGCGGGCCCGTGGATGATGACGACGCTGGTGGAGTTCCTGCAGCGCACGCTGCAGGCCATTCCCACCGCGGTGGGTTGAGCGGCCCGCACCCGACGGGCGCCGCCGTGCCGTGCTGACCTTCACCGAAGCGCAACTGCTGGCCTGGATCACGCCGCTGCTGTGGCCGCTGCTGCGCGCGCTGGCGCTGCTGTCGACCATGCCGGTGCTGGGCACGCGCATGGTCATGGCGCGCGTGCGCGTGGGCCTGGCGCTGCTGCTGGCGGTGGCGGCGCAGGCGGTGCTGCCGCCCATTGCGCCGGTGGCGCTGGACTCGCCCGTGGCCTTCGCGCTGGTGCTGCAGCAGCTGCTGGTGGGCGTGTCGCTGGGCTTTGCGGTGCGCATCGTGTTCGCGGCGGTGGAGTTCGCCGGCGAGGTGGTGGGGCTGCAGATGGGGCTGAACTTCGCGGGCTTCTTCGACCCTTCCACCTCCGGCCAGGGCACGGTCACCGGGCGCATGTTCGGCACGCTGGTGGCGTGGGTGTTCATCGTGACCAACGGCCACCTGGTGGTGCTGGCCTCGCTGGTGCGCAGCTTCGAGGTGTTTCCGGTGAGCCCGCAGCCCTTTCAGGACGTGATGAAGCTCGCGCCCCACACCTGGGGCTCGGAGATCTTCCTGCTGGGCCTGTGGATCGCGCTGCCGCTGATCGTGATGCTGCTGTTCGTGAACCTGGTGCTGGGCGTGATCTCGCGCGTGGCCTCGCAGATGAACGTGTTCTCGGTGGGCTTTCCCGTCACCTTGGGCGTGGGCCTCATCGGCATGCTCACCACGCTGCCGCTGCTGGAGCAGCCTTTCATGATGGCGCTGGAGCGCATGCTCTCTCGCTTCCAGTGAGCGCGGCGGCGGTGCCGCCGCGGTCCCGAACCGACGTTTCGCCCTGAACGAGGCGGCCCCGAGCGGGCCGCTTTTTTTTGCGCCGGCCGCGCCCGAGCAAGCGGCGTTCCCCCCCTCCCCCCGCCGGCACGCCCCCGCTGCTGCCGCCCCGCAGAGGGACGCGCCGAAGCGGCCCGCTGCCTAAGCTTCACGGCAGTTCGGCACACAACCCACAGCACAGAAGTTCCGGACACACGCAGCCACCGCCCTCAAGACCACGAATCACCGCCCAAAGGCCACGCCATGAACAACGCTTCCTTCGCCGCCCTGACCGCCGCCGCCATCGCCGCTTTCGTCGCCCAGGCGGCGCAGGCGCAGACCGTGTCGCTCAAGGCGGCGCCCACGCTGCAGTCCTCGTCCTTCAGCGATGCGGAGCTGGTGGGGGCCAAGTCGCCCATGCCCAAGGTGCGCTTCCTGCCGGCCTCGGCCTTCGACCTCAACGCCGCCGCCGCCGAGGCGCAGGGCAGCGCCGTGGCCTTCGACAAGCCGGGCAAGCGCCCCGCCGTGGCCGAGCCGGTGCTGGAGCAGCGCCGCCAGATCAGCGCCGCGGCGCTGGCGGCCATGCCGGCGCCGGAAGCCGTGCCCGAGGCCGTGGGCACGGGCAACATCCAGTTCACCTCCACCCGCACCTACCCGCGCCAGCAGGACCGCGTCTACCCCAGCAGCGCCGTGGGCAAGCTCTTCTTCCGCGACAGCGCGGGCAACTCCTACATCTGCACCGGCTCCGTGGTGCGCCCGGGCGTGGTGCTCACCGCCGGCCACTGCGTGCACCGCGGCAGCGGCGGCAACGCGGGCTTCTACAACAGCTTCACCTTCGTCCCCGGCTACAGCCGCGTGGGCCTGACGGAGACGCGCCCCTTCGGCACCTGGAGCAACTGGCAGTACGTGAGCACCACCACGGCCTGGTCCACCGGCGGCGGCAACGTGCCCAACGTGGGCGATTGGGCGCTCATCGTCTTCAACCCCGACGGCGCGGGCCGGCGCATCGGCGACTACACCGGCTACCTGGGCATCCAGTACCCGGCCATGATCGGCCGCCACGTGACGGTGCTGGGCTACCCGGCCAACCTCGACAGCGGCACGCAGATGCACCGCGTGGACAGCATGGCCACCAACGGCGGCAGCAACAACGGCCTCTGGGGCTCGGACATGACCGGCGGCTCCAGCGGCGGCCCCGTCATCCTGAACTTCCGCCAGGACTACGCGGGCCTGTCCGCCGCCACGCAGGACAACGCCGCCAACCGCGCCACCAGCGTCGTGTCCTGGGGCTACACCTCGGCGGGCCCGCAGGTCCAGGGCGGCGCGCAGTTCAACAGCAGCTTCGCCACGCTGTTCAACCAGACCTGCAGCGCCTACGGCTGGGCCTGCTGACCACGCGGCGCGGACGCCACGACATCACGGAGGGGGAAAACGGCAAAGGGCGGCCCCGCGCAGGGGCCGCCCTTTGTCCTGCCTGGCGCGCCTGTTTGTCTATGGGCAGGCCTGCCAGGCGCCCGCGCTCACTGGCCGACCAGCCCGTTGCGTATGGCGTAGACGGTGAGCTCGGAGTTGTTGGCCAGGCCCAGCTTCTCCAGCACCCGGGCGCGGTAGACGCTCACGGTCTTCGGGCTGAGCATGAGCTCCTCGGCGATGTCGGACAGGCGCTTGCCCGACGCGATCATCACCAGCGTCTGCAGCTCGCGGTCGGAGAGCTTTTCGTGCGCCTGCTCGGCCGCGGGCGTGGTCAGGCTTTCGATGAGCATGTGCGCGATCTCCGGCGTGACGTTCTTGCGTCCCTGGGCGACGGTGCGCACGGCCTGCACGATCTGCTGCGGGTCGCCGCCCTTGTTGACGTAGCCGTAGGCGCCGGCGCGCAGGGCGCGGATGGCGTACTGGTCCTCGGGGTACATGCTCACGATGAGCACGCGCACCGGGCTGCCCTCGTCCTTGAGGGCATGCAGCACGTCCAGGCCGCTGCGGCCGGGCAGGTTGATGTCGAGCACCAGCACGTCGCAGCCGGTGTGGCGCATGAGCGCGCGCAGCTCGCCGTAGTCGGCGGCCTCGCCCACCACCTCGATATCGGGCGCGTCGGAGAGCGTGTCGCGTATGCCGCGCCGGATGAGCGCGTGGTCGTCGCAGAGGATTACCTTGATCATGTTGTCGTTCCCCAGGCCGCGGCGTCCGGCGCCGCGCCGTCGCCGCCTTCGGCGGCCAGTGGAATGGAGAGGATGAGCGTGGTGCCGCCACCGGGGCGGCTGCTGAGGTCCATCCAGCCGCCCACCGTGCCGGCCCGCTCGTGCAGGCCGCGTATGCCAAAGCTCTGCGCCTTGGCCAGGTCTTCGCGGCTGAGGCCACGGCCGTCGTCGCTGATCTCCAGCGACAGCACGCCCGCGCCCAGCGAGAGGTCCACCGCCACGTGCTGCGCCTGCGCGTGCTTGTGGATGTTGGTCAATGCTTCCTGCGCCGTGCGGTAGGCCACCAGCGGCACGCCCGCGGGCAACTGCAGCGACTCGTGGCTGGTGCGAAAGGCGCACTCCAGCCCCGTGCGGCGGGCAAAGCGCTGCGTCATCCACTGCAGCGCCGCCACCAGGCCCTGCTCCAGGATGGCCGGGCGCAGGTTCTGCATGATGCGTTTGCTCGCCTCGATGGCGTGGGTGAGGGTCTCGCGGGCGCTTTCGAGGTGGGCCTGCGCCTCGGGGTCGGCGTTGCGCCGCTCCAGCCAGGCCAGCTCGAAGCGCAGCGCGGTGAGGGAGCCGCCCACGTCGTCGTGGATCTCGCGGGCGATGGCCACGCGCTCGGCCTCCACGCTGGTCTGCAGGTGCTGCGCGAGCTCGCGCAACTGGCGCTGCGACTGCGCCAGCAGCTCGTCGGCGCGCAGCTTGGCGCGGCGCATCTCGGCGGCCTGGATGGCGTTTTCCACCGCCGGCGCCAGCCGCGCCAGGTTGGCCTTGAGCAGGTAGTCGCTGGCGCCGTTGCGCATGGCCTCTACGGCCACGTCCTCGCCGATGGCGCCGGAGATCAGGATGAAGGGCAGCACCAGCCCGCTGGCCTTGACGATGTCCAGCGCCCGCAGCCCCGTGAAGCCCCCGGGCAGGTTGAAGTCCGACAGCACCACGTCCCACTCGGGGCTCAGCGCGTCGCAGAAGGCCTGCTCGGTTTCCACGCGCAGCGTGTCCACGGCCTGCCCGCCGCGGCGCAAATGGGCCAGCGCGAGCTCGTGGTCGAGCTCGGCGTCTTCGAGGTGGAGCACGCGCAGGCGGCGGGATGTCATGCGGGCGAGTATCGCAAAGCCCTGGAAGCGCGGAATTGCGCCGGCTTGGGCCCAGTGATCGGGGCAATGCCGCGGGGCGGGTGCGCCAAGAATTGAAGGCTGCCGGGCATGCCCTGCCGGCCGCTCAGCGTGACTAATGCGCACGCCGAGCAGGTTCGTCAAGGTTTGCGGCAGCTCAAGCCGCCGTCGCCTCAAGTCGAGGTGCCGCGCGCCGATAGACCGTCCAGCCAGCTCTGGAGAAATAACGCATGCCTTCAATTCTCGCCGTCGATGACTCGACCTCGATGCGCCAGATGGTGTCCTTCACGCTGAAGAACGCCGGGTTCCACGTGGTCGAGGCGGTGGATGGAATGGACGCCTGGGACAAGGCCGACAACCAGGACTTCGACCTCGTCCTCACGGACCAGAACATGCCGCGCATGGACGGCATCTCGCTCACGCGCAAGCTGCGCCAGCACCCCAAGTTCGGCCGCACGCCCATCCTCATCCTCACCACGGAATCCAGCGACGAGATGAAGCGCGAGGGCCGCGCCGCCGGCGCCACGGGCTGGATGGTGAAGCCCTTCGACCCGGCCAAGCTGATCGAGGTGATCGGCAAGGTCATCCGCTGACCCCGGCGCTCAGGAGAAATCATCCATGGCTGAACCGTCGACCGACAACAGCAGTGCCGTTGGCATAGACCTGAGCCAGTTCTACCAGGTCTTCTTCGAGGAAGCGCTGGAGAACCTGGAGCGCCTGGAGCAGATGCTCCTGGAAATCGACCTGGCGGCCGCAGACGACGAGGCGCTCAACGCCATCTTCCGCTGCGCCCACTCCGTCAAGGGCGGTGCCGCCACGTTCGGCTTCAACGACGTGGCCGAGCTCACCCACCAGATGGAGACGCTGCTGGACCGGCTGCGCCGCCACGAGCTGGCGCCCGACCACGCCATGGTGGACGTGCTGCTGGAGTCCGGCGACG
>NZ_JAXOJX010000130.1:0-9169 GCF_034427735.1 Azohydromonas lata | reverse complement strand
GCCGTTTTTACAGCGCCCCAGCGGAGAACCGCTGGCGGAAAGGGAGGGATTCGAACCCTCGATACAGGAAACCTGTATACCGGATTTCGAGTCCGGCGCATTCGACCACTCTGCCACCTTTCCGGGAACTTCACCCTGGTCAGCAGGTGAAGCCTCGCATTCTAGCCTGAGTTTTAGGCGAGACGCTACATCTTTTTGTGGGACGGGGCACGACGGTGACGCTTGGGCCGGGCAATGGCTTCACCCAAGCCGCCAAGAGCCGCCCTGCCCCACCGCCGGACCAGCTCAGGAGACACGCAGCACGTCGATGCCGCCCAGGTAGGGCCGCAGCGCCGCCGGGATGTCTATGCCGCCGTCGGCCCGCTGGAAATTCTCCAGCACCGCCACCAGCGTGCGGCCCACCGCCAGGCCGGAGCCGTTGAGCGTGTGCACCAGCTCAGGCTTGCCCTGGGCGTTGCGGAAGCGCGCCTGCATGCGCCGCGACTGGAAAGCCTCGCAGTTGGAGCAGGAGCTGATCTCGCGGAAGGTGTTCTGCGCGGGCAGCCAGACCTCCAGGTCGTAGGTCTTGGCGGCGCTGAAGCCCATGTCGCCGCTGCTCAGCGCCACGACGCGGTAAGGCAGCTCCAGCTTCCGCAGGATGGCTTCGGCGTGGTTCACCATGGACTCCAGCGCAGCGTAGCTGTCCTCCGGACGCACCACCTGCACCATTTCCACCTTGTCGAACTGGTGCTGGCGGATCATGCCGCGCGTATCACGCCCGGCGCTGCCGGCCTCGCTGCGGAAGCACGGGCTGTGCGCGGTGAAGCGCAGGGGCAGTTGCGACGCGTCCAGGATCTGGTCGCGCACGCTGTTGGTCAGCGGGATTTCGCTGGTGGAGATCAGGTACTGCTCGGCCTGCTCCTCGTCGCCGCCGCGCAGCACCCAGAACATGTCCTCGCGGAACTTGGGCAACTGGCCCGTGCCCAGCAGCGCCTCGCGGTTGACGATGTAGGGCGTGTAGCACTCGGTGTAGCCGTGCTCGGTGGTGTGCACGTCCAGCATGAACTGGGCCAGCGCGCGGTGCAGGCGCGCCATGGGCCCGCGCAGGAAGGCGAAGCGCGAGCCGGAGAGGCGGGCCGCGGTTTCGAAGTCCAGGCCCAGCGGCGCACCGATGTCCACGTGGTCGCGCGGCGCGAAGTCGAAGGCGCGCGGGCTGCCCCAGCGGCGCACCTCGACGTTGGCCGTCTCGTCGGCACCGGCGGGCACGCTCTCGTGCGGCAGGTTGGGCACGCTCAGCAGCATCTGCTGCAGCTCCACCTGCAGCGCGTCCAGCGCCTCGGCGCTGGCCTTGAGCTCGTCGCCGATGCCGGCGACTTCGGCCATCACGGGCGCGGTGTCCTCGCCCTTGGCCTTGAGCTGGCCGATGCGCTTGCTCAGCGTGTTGCGCTTGGCCTGCAGCTCCTCCGTGGCGGACTGGATGCGCTTGCGCTCGGACTCCAGCGCGCGGAAACGCTCCACGTCCAGGAAGGGTTGCGGCGACTTGCGCGCCTCCAGGCGGGCCACCACCGCGTCGAGGTCGCGGCGCAGCAGAGAGATATCGAGCATGGTGTATTCCTTTGCGAGGCGGAGATTGTAAAAAGCCGCCCCGCGCCCTGGCTTGCCGGCGCCCAGCGCGCACCGTGCAGGCCGCACGGCGGCACGTGGCCGGCGTTCAGGGCAGATGCCGCGCCCAACGCGGCGCGGCGAAGAGATGCGATCGTCAGCCCTGGGCCGACTCGGCCATGGAGCGGTCGCCCAGGCCCTTGGGCAGCGGGAAGCGGATGTGCTCCTCCACGCCTTCCATGCGGCGCACGCTCAAAGCGCCCAGCTCGCGCAGGCGCTGGATCACCTGCTGCACCAGGATGTCCGGCGCCGAGGCCCCGGCGGTCAGCCCAACGCGCGCGCCCTGCGGGAACCACTGCGGCTGCAGGTCGGCGGCGGCATCCACCATGTAGGCCGGCGTGCCCAGGCGCTGCGCCAGCTCGCGCAGCCGGTTGCTGTTGGAGCTGGTTGGGCTGCCCACCACGATGAGCACGTCCACCGTCGGCGCCAGCAGCTTGACGGCGTCCTGGCGGTTCTGCGTGGCGTAGCAGATGTCCTGCTTCTTGGGCTCGCGCACCTGCGGAAAGTGGCGCTTGACGGCGGCCAGGATCTCGGCGGCATCGTCCACGCTCAGCGTGGTCTGCGTCACCACGGCGAGCTTGGTGCCCTGGGCCACCTGCACGCGGGCCACGTCCTGCACGTCCTCGACGAGGTGGATGCCGCCGTCGAGCTGGCCCATGGTGCCTTCGACCTCCGGATGCCCCTTGTGGCCGATCATGATGAATTCGTAGCCCTCGCGCGCGAGCTTGGCCACTTCCACATGCACCTTGGTCACCAGCGGGCAGGTGGCGTCGAAGAGCTGAAAGCCGCGCTCGGCCGCCTCGCGGCGCACGGCCTGGCTGACGCCGTGGGCGCTGAAGACCAGCGTGGCGCCCGCGGGCACCTCGGCCAGGTCTTCGATGAAGATGGCGCCCTTGGCCTTGAGGTCGTTGACGACGTAGGTGTTGTGCACGATCTCGTGGCGCACGTAGATGGGCGCGCCGAAGCGGGCCAGGGCACGCTCCACGATCTCGATGGCGCGGTCCACGCCCGCACAAAAGCCGCGCGGCTGCGCCAGCACCACTTCCTGCACGCCGCCGCTCATCACAGCACTCCGATGACCTGGACTTCGAAGCTCACGCCCTGGCCGGCCAGCGGGTGGTTGAAGTCGAAGAGCAGCCAGTCGCCGCCTACCTCGCGCACGACGCCGGCATAGCTGGCCTCGCCGCCCGGCGTGGGGAACTGCACCACGTCGCCCACGCCGTACTGCGCGTCGGGGTCGCCCAGCTCGCGCAGCAGCGAGAGCTTCACGCGCTGCTGCAGCTCGGGGTTGCGCTCGCCGAAGGCTTCGCCGGGTGCCAGCTCGAAGCGCTCGTGCGCGCCCTCGGCCAGGCCGATGAGCCGGGCTTCCATGGCCGGCGCAAGCTCGCCCGTGCCCAGCGTGAGCGTGGCCGGCTTGCCGCCGAAGGTGTTGACGATGTCGGCGCCGTCAGGCCCCGACAGGCGGTAATGCAGGGTCAGGAAAGCCCCGGGCTGTATGGTGCTCACGGCAGATGGACTCTTGTCTAGACTGGGCCGAATTCTACGAGCCGGCCTCAAGGCCGCCCTGGACCCATGCCATTGAGAGACCTGCCTGCCGACGCGCTGCCGCGCGAGAAGCTGCTTGCCCGCGGTCCCGGGGCGCTTGCCGATACCGAGCTCCTGGCGCTGCTGCTGCGCACCGGGCTGCCGCAGCTCAACGTGCTCCAGCTCGCCGACAAGCTGCTCGCCGACTTCAACGGCCTGCCCGGCCTGTTGCGGGCACAACCGAGCCAGTTGGCGCTGATCAAGGGCTTGGGACCGGCCAAGCGGGCCGAGATCGGCGCGGTGATGGAGATCGCCCGCCGCACGCTGGCCGTGGAGCTGGCGCGCTCGCCGGTGTTCGACACGCCGGCCAAGGTGAAGGACTACCTCTCGCTGCGCCTTTGCGGCCTGGAGCACGAGGTCTTCGCCGTGCTCTTCCTGGACAGCCAGCACCGGCTGCTGTGCATGGAGGAGCTCTTTCGCGGCACGCTCACGCAGACCAGCGTCTACCCGCGCGAGGTGGTCAAGCGCGCGCTGCAGCTCAACGCCGGGGCGCTGATCCTGGCCCACAACCACCCTTCCGGCCTCGCGGAGCCTTCCCGCGCTGACGAGTTCCTCACCCAGCGCCTGAAGAGCGCGCTGCAACTGGTGGACGTGGCCGTGCTGGACCACCTCGTCATCGGCCTGGGCCAGACCGTTTCCTTCGCCGAACGCGGCCTGCTCTGAGCGGGGCCGCCCCGGCGGCGCCCAGCGCGCATGCCGTGCGCTCCTGCACACTCTCGGACACTTGTGAACCGAACCGCGCGCAGCGCAAGGAAGTTGGGAAGTTGCGATGAACGTGAAGCTGCGCAGCCTGCACGAGCTCGATGCCATCAAGCGCGTGCTGGAACACCGCCGCCAGGAGGCCGAGCAGCAGCGCGCGCGTGAGCGCGAGGCGGCGCGCGCCCTGGACCTGTTTGCCCAAACCGTCGGCCCCGTGCAACCGCTCAAGGCCCACAACCGCAAGGAGCACCACCTGCCCCGCCCCGCGCCCTGGCCGCGCCAGCGCGAGCTCGACGAGCAGGCGGCGCTGCAGGAAGCCCTCTCCGACGAGATGGACGTGGAAACGCTGCTGGAGACCGACGCGGAGCTGAGCTTTCGACGCCCGGACGTGGGCGCGGACGTGCTCAAGCACCTGCGCCGCGGCCGCTGGTCCATCCAGGCCGAGGTGGATCTGCACGGCCTGCGCCGCGACCAAGCGCGCGAGCGGCTGGCCGGCTTCCTGCGCGAGGCCACGCAGCGCGGCCTGCGCTGCGTGCGCGTCGTCCACGGCAAGGGACTGGGGTCGCCCGGGCGCGTGCCCGTGCTCAAGGGCAAGGTGCGGGCGTGGCTGGTGCAGAAAAGCGAAGTCGCCGCCTTCGTCCAGGCCCAGGGCAGCCAGGGCGGGCACGGGGCGCTGATCGTGCTGCTGCGGGGCTGAGGTTCAGCCCGCGGTTCAGCCGCCCTTGTTGCGCATGAAGTCGGCGGTGTTGAAGAACGCGTCCTCCAGCCGCTGCGCCAGCGTGGGGTCCAGCCCCTGCTCCTGCATGGCCTGCTGCATGCACAGCAGCCACTGGTCGCGCTCGGCCAGGCCGATGGCAAAAGGCAGATGCCGCGCACGCAGCCGCGGGTGGCCGAAGCGGTCTATGTAGTGGTTGGGACCACCCAACCAGCCGCACAGGAACCAAAAGAGCTTGTCGCGCGAGCCCTGCATGTCCTGCGGGTGCAAGCGGCGGATACCGGCATAGGCGGGCTCCAGCTCCATCAGGTCGTAGAAACGGTCCACCAGCCGGCGCACGGCCGGCTCGCCGCCCAACAGCTCAAAGGCATTGGACGCGTTGTCGTTGCTCATCGGGGGAAGTGCTGCAAAAAAAGAGAAGAAGTGAATCGGCCGCGCGGTGCGCTTTCAGGAGACGGTGGGCGTGTAGCCCTCTTCCTCCGGCTCCTTGGCAAAGGCCTCGGCCGGCCCGCAAGTATCGGCCCTGCGCCATGCACCGGCTGCCGTGGGGACGGCACGGCTATCCAGGACAAGCCAGTGCGTCCCCCCAAAAAACAGCTCGCGCCCGGCAAGGCCGGAGCGCGGGCGTGGCGTCGGGGACGGGCCGCTCAGCGGAAGCGCGACTGCGGCACCGTGTACAGCTCGCCGGGCAGCGAGCCGATGTAGTTGGCGATCGCCTTGAGCTCCGCGTTGCTGAACTGCTTCACCTGCGCGCCCATGATGGCGTTGTTGCGGCCGACGCTGGCGTTGTTCTCGGTGTGGTAGGCCTTGAGCGCGGCGAAGAGGTAGTCCGGATGCTGGCCGGCGAGCTTGGGGTAGCTCGGGTCCAGCGGCTTGCTGAAGTTGGCGCCGTGGCAGGAGGCGCAGGCGCCCTTGGTCAGCAGCGCGGCCACCTCGGTGGAGGCCGCGGGCGGCGTCGCGGGCGCGGGCGCGGCCTCGGCGGGCGTCTGCTGCGCGTAGTGCGCGGCCACGAAGGTGATGTCCTGGTCGCCGAGCGACGCGGCCACGCCGTGCATGGTCGGGTGCTTGCGGTCGCCCTTCTTGTAGGCCTGCAGCGCGGCCTCCAGGTATTTCTGGCTCTGGCCGGAAATCATGGGCACCTTGTAGACCTGCGGAAAGCTGGCCTGGTAGCCGGGGATGCTGTGGCAGCCGATGCACATGGCCACCCGCGAGTCGCCGGCACCGGAGGGCGCGGGCGCCGCGGCGGGGGCCGTGGGAGCGGCCGCGGTCTGGGCCTGCGCGGTGGAGAGGAGCATGCCGGCCAGGGCCAGCGACAGGGCAAGGGTCTTGGTCATCGTCTCGTGAAGCTGATGATGAAGGCGGCCCTGCTGCTGCGAGGGCGCCGGCGGTGGAGCTTGCGCGGTGTCAAGGCGCAGTCTAGGGGGCTCCTATACTCGAACGCCACCCCTGCAAACCCGCCGCAGCGCCGGCGCCACGCCCATGAAATTCCAAGGCTCCGACCAGTACGTCGCCACCCCTGAATTGCGCCTGGCCGTCAACGCCGCGCTCACGCTGCAGCGCCCGCTGCTCGTCAAGGGCGAGCCCGGCACGGGCAAGACCATGCTGGCCGAGGAAGTGGCCCAGGCGCTGGGCATGCCGCTGCTGCAGTGGCACATCAAGAGCACCACCAAGGCGCAGCAGGGCCTCTACGAGTACGACGCCGTGAGCCGCCTGCGCGACAGCCAGCTCGGCGACGAGCGCGTCAAGGACATCCACAACTACATCGTCAAGGGCGTGCTGTGGCAGGCCTTCACCGCCGAGCAGCCCGTGGCGCTGCTGATCGACGAAATCGACAAGGCCGACATCGAGTTCCCCAACGACCTGCTGCGCGAGATCGACCGCATGGAGTTCCATGTGTACGAGACGCGCGAGACCATCCGCGCCCGCCACCGCCCGCTGGTCTTCATCACGTCCAACAACGAGAAGGAGCTGCCGGACGCCTTCCTGCGCCGCTGCTTCTTCCACTACATCAGCTTCCCCGACCCGGCCACCATGCGCGCCATCGTGGACGTGCACTTCCCCGGCCTCAAGCACGAGCTGCTGGCCGCCGCGCTGGACAATTTCTACCGCGTGCGCTCCCTGCCGGGGCTGAAGAAAAAGCCCTCCACCAGCGAGCTGCTGGACTGGCTCAAGCTGCTGCTGGCCGAGGACATCCCGCTCGAAGCCCTGCACAGCGGCGACGAGCGCGTGAGCGTGCCGCCCCTGGTGGGCGCCCTGCTCAAGAACGAGCAGGACTTGAACCTCTTCCACAAGCTGGTCGCCATGCAGCGCCAGCACCGCTGATTTCAACTTTCGCTTGAAAGTGCTTGGGGCGATTACCCCGGCCTGACGCGGCAATCCGCCCCTTGAAAGCGCCTCCCGGCGCCTGCTGGCCTGCAGGCCAGCAGCCTCAGCGCAGGAAGCCGCTCATGGTCAGCGACACCCGCGGCTCCAGCGGCTGGCCCTCGCCCGCGCGGCGCGCGCCCAGGTCCAGCGACAGCTTTCCCGGCTGCAGCCACCAGCGCATGCCCAGCTCGCGCGCGATGCCCGTGGCCTCGTCGGCCCACTGCGCGTAGACCATGTGCGTGCCCAGCGGGCGCCACAGCCCGGTGACGGCGGTGCGCGTGCGCATCTCGCCGCTGCGCAGGTTGCCCGTGCGCTGGCGGCCCACGCTCATGTCGAGCGCCGCGTTCGGCCCCAGCCGCAGCAGGCTGCCGGAGGCCAGCAGCGCGCGCTGGTCGCTTTGCACCTGGCCCAGCGTGCTGTCGCGCGAGCCCTGCCAGCCCAAGCGCAGGCTGGTGGTCAGCGGCGCGTCCAGGGCCGACCACTGATGGCTCTGCACCTGGTCCAGCTCCAGCTTCACGGGCGCCTTGGGCGAGGCCGGGGGCTTGTCCAGCAGCGCCGCCTGCTGCACGGGCTGCACCGTGGCCAGCTCCACCTGCGAGCCCTGCACGCCCAGCTTGAGCTGGTCGCGGCCGCAGCCCTGGCGCAGCTGGGCCAGCCAGTCGTCGGTGCTGGCGCTGTTGAACGGGTCCGGCGCGCAGCTGCGCGGCGCGCTGAAAGCTGTCTCCTTCAGCGGCACGCGCAGCCGCGGCGCATAAATCCTCACCGCCGCCAGCGGCGTATGGGGCACCAGCCTGTAGGCCTGGCTGGACCACACGCTGGGCGCGGCATAGGGCGCGGGCGGCAACAGCGGCGACTCTTGCGGCGGCAGCAGCGCGGCCACGGACGGCGGGCGCAGCGGCTTGTCCAGCGGGCGCCACAGCGCCAGCAACTGCGGCTCGTACGCCGGCAGCTCCACGCCCAGGCGCTTGGGCGGCGGCGCGTCCTCGGCCGGCCCGTCCTCAACCGCCGCGTCCTGGGCGAAGGCCTCATCCGCTGCCGCCTCGCCTTCGGCCAGGGCTGCGGCTTCGCCCGCGTCCGCCGGGCCGGCCAGCGCGGCGAAGGCCGGCGCATCCGCCTCCTCCCGGTCCCCTTCCTGCCCCCAGGCCGGCAACGCCGCCACGGCACCGGCCAGCAAACAACCCATCACGAAATCCCACCGCGCATGCACGCCCACACTGCCGCCCACAGCCCGCTCCCACGCCAACAACCACGCCCGCATTCGGGTCCGCCCGCAGGCGATGGTGCGATGATCCCGCGCCATGGATTTGAAGCAACAAAGGCCGCTTTGCCGCCGCTGTAACCCCATGCAAACGACCTCGCGGAGCCGCCGCCCATGAGCTGGCCCGCCGCCACGGCGCTGCAGGGGCACCACGCCAGCCTCAGGCTACTCTCCCACGACGACGCCCCCGCCCTGGCCGAAGCCGTGCAGGAAGGCGAGCTGTGGAAGCTGTGGGTCACGCGCGTGCCCGCGCCGCACGAGATGGACGCCGAGATCGCCCGGCGCCTCGCGCTGCACGAGCAAGGCGCCATGACCCCCTACGCCGTGCTCGACGCCCAGGGCACGCCCGTGGGCATGACGACCTACATGAACGTGGACGCTGTGAACCGCCGCGTGGAGATCGGCAGCACCTGGATCGCCCAGCGCGTGCAGCGCACGCCGCTCAACACCGAGTGCAAGTACCTGCTGCTGCGCCGCGCGTTCGAGGAGCTGGACTGCCTGGCCGTGGAGCTGCGCACGCACCGCCTGAACCACCGCTCGCGCCGCGCCATCGAGCGCTTGGGCGCGCAGCTCGACGGCATCCTGCGCCACCACATGCGGCTGCCGGACGGGACCCTCCGCGACACCGCCGTCTACAGCATCACCGCCCCGGACTGGCCCGCGGTGAAGCGCCATCTCGAAAGCCAACTGCAACGCCGCTGACCGCATGAGCACCCGACGACTGCACCCGCGCCTGACCTGGCGGCTTGAACACCCTTCGGCCATCGCCCTGTGCGCGGACGGCGCCCGCGCGGCGCTGCAAGTGCAGTCGCCCCGCGGCGACACCGTCGCCTCCCGGCTGTGGCTGCTGGACACGCGCCGCGGCGGCGAGCCCCGGCCGCTCACGCCGGCGGACGTGGACGCCCGCG
>NZ_JAXOJX010000129.1:0-9217 GCF_034427735.1 Azohydromonas lata | reverse complement strand
ATGTCGCGCTCCTCGGCTTCTCTGGCCTTCAGGCGCCCACGGAAATAGTGCGCGTCCAGGATCTGCGCCAGCTTGAGCCCGGTGCCTTCCGCGGCGGCGGCGCGGGCGCGGATGAAGTTGTGCAGCCCCTCGATGCTGATGCGGGCCTTTCGCGGGTGGGTGCCGGCGTAGTAGTTGCTCACGCGACGGAAATACTCGCCGTCATAGAAGACGCCGATGCGCAGGAGCTTGTGGCTGGTGGACTGCATGAAAGCTATCTGAATCCGAGTAATTGGATAGGTGTGACTTGGCCGGGATGGCCTGTCCGGCATGGGCCGGGACAGGCGGCCGGCGTATCGCAGGCGACAGCGGGATCGTACGCTTGCGGTGCGCGCAAGCTCACGTGGACTCCACTGGCCAAAGCGCCCGCCTATCCTTGCCCCAACACACTCCATCAACGGGAAGGAAACGGGCCATGTTGAAGATGGATGCACGCTCGTAGCGTGCTGGTGCTGGTCGATTACCAGGGGCGGCTCATGCCGGCGCTTCATGGTGCACCGGCCGTGGTCGAGGCCGCGGTCGTGCTGGCTGACGCCGCGCGCGCTGGGCATCCGGATCGTGGGCACCGAGCAGAACCCGGACGGGCTCGGCCGCAACGACGAAGCCGTGCGCCGGCGCTGCGACGTGACGCTGTCCAAGATGCACTTCGACGCCTGTAGCGACGGGCTGGCGGAATTGCTGACCGAGGGTCGTGCGCCAGGCGACCAGCCCGCGGTCGTGATCGCAGGCAGCGAAGCGCACGTGTGCCTGATGCAAACCGCCCTGGGGCTGCTGGAGCGCGGCTTCCGGATCTGGATGGTCGAGACGGCGTGTGGCTCGCGCCGCGCTGCCGACAAGCTGGCGGCCATGCAGCGCCTGCGCGAGGCCGGCGCGACTGTCGTCAGCGATGAAATGGTGCTCTTCGAGTGGGTGCGCCATTGCCGCCACCCGCAATTCAAGGCGGTGCTGGACCTGGTCAAGCGCCGCGGCAGTTGAAGCGGCGAAGGCAGCCGCCTCACCGGCACCCCAGGCGCCACGCGCGGCCGAGGGCCAGTGCCACCGGCCCTCCGAGCCCTTCATGCAGGCGGCCGCCAACGGGTAGGGCCCTTGCGTTATGGTGTGCACGGGACGCAACGAATTTCCCTCCTGTTGCGTCTCGCAGTCTTCCGGCCCGCTGCTGTATGCGGGCTTTTTCTTGGCCTATGGACCTCCGCTGGCGCGGGTGCAGGACACCACATGCGGGGAGGCAACCCAGCATGATGACGCTCATGGCGAGAGTTCCAGGGCTGCCGTAGCCACGGACTTTCCCGCCTTCCCGCATGCGCAAGCCACTGCGAACAATGGCCTTGCACTGCGGGGAGAAAACAATGAATGGCAAGGGAGCACTGCTGATAAGCGCAGCCATCCTGGTCGCAACGCCGGCCTGGGCCGCCTGGACGGCTTTCGGCGAGGACAAGTCCAAGGCGGTCTGGTACGTCGATACAGACTCCATCCGCACCACGGGCGCACTGCGGGAGGTCTGGGCGATGAAGGACATGGTCGAGCCGGAAATCGACTTCGACCTCTCCAAGCTGTTTCTCGTCGAAGTTGATTGCCAGAGCCGGCGCCAGCGCCTGCTGCATCACCAGAGCTACCGGGGCCGCATGGGCGGCGACGAGCCCACGCGCGGCGGGATGACGTTCGGCGACTGGATGGCCGTCGCACCGGGCACGGTGGGTGGCAGCCTGAGCAAGGCGGTGTGCAACCGCGGCTGAGCGCCGCAACAGCAGCAACAGGGCAGGGCCGTAGGGGTGGTGATCGAGCGTGTTATTTCAGGCGGGCAGACCGGTGCGGATCGGGCTGCGCTGGATTGGGCGCTGGCCCGCGGTGTGCCGCACGGCGGCTGGTGTCCGGCCGGACGGGTCGCGGAGGACGGCACCATCCCGCCGAGGTACCAGCTCACCGAGATGCCCGACGGCGGCGGCTACCGCCAGCGCACCAAGGCCAACGTGCGCGACTCGGACGCAACCCTGCTCTTGTCCATTGCGCCCGAGCTCACCGGCGGCAGCCGCCAGACGATGATCTTTGCCAAGCAGCTCGCCAAGCCTTAGCTGCACGTGCACCCGGGCATGGATTAGCGGCAGGCGCTGAGCGCGTGAATCGACATCACCGCTATCTGAATTCTCAACGTCGCTGGGCGCGAAACCGCACCGCCATCAGCGCCCTGGCTGCAGCAGGGCTGCCGTGGCGCGGGCTTCAATGGTGCCGGGCTGCCCGGCCCGTACCAGGTGTAGCGCCGACATGGCGGCCAGCGTGGCCTGCTCCCCACGGCGGTCGTGTGCCAGTAGCCGCTGGATGCCCTTTTCCCAGCCCAGCAGCCAGCTCCTGGTTTCGCGACTGCGCCTGAGGAACGGGCATGCGCATGCCGGAGATTGCGCGCCTACCGAGAACCCTTGCTGCCAGATGGCCGAGTCCACGGCCGGCATGTCGTCATCGTCGTCCATGGATCGAGGCTACGAAGCCCGGTACCGACACGACAGTGAGACTTCGACCGCCGTGGCCAGGAGCTTTGTCATGGAAGCTGGACCGGCTGCAGGCCGCGCGCTGACCAGCCCTGTGCCGCGGCAGGGGCAGTGCGGCATGTTGGTTCCGCGCAGGCGGCGCCGTCTCATGTAGCGATGGCGTCATAGCCGCAGCCAGTGAACTGCAGCAGACACAAGCCGTGTCCGAAGGGGTCGGCGAAGGTGGCCAGGCGCCCCCAGGCGAAATCCGTGACGGGCTGCTCCAGCGTGGCACCGGCGGCGAGCATTCGCTGCACGGCTGCGTCGAGATCGTCCACGATGAAGTCCAGGTGCACTGGGGTCCAGTGGCGCCGGTAGTCGCGCTGCTGGACCGTGCCGGGCGACGGTACCGTGCCGGCGGCCTTGCGCAGCAGGTACAGCGGCGAGGAGCCGCCCAGCAGTTCCACCACGTCCGGGCCGAGCCGGCGCCCGGGCACCAACCCGAGGGCGACGATGTAGAACGCTTGGGCCCGTTCCATGTCGTCCACGTCGATGTTGATGAGGATCTGCACGGCGGTCCTGTCGGCTGTCGGGTCCAGCGTGGCGCACCTTGCCGGGCGTAGGCCTCGAACTCCAGTGGCGAGCGCGCATAGCCCAGCACCTCCAGCTCTAGCAGGTAGCGACGCAGGAAGCCTTCGCGACCCAGGCGGTCCATCTGGGCCACGTGCACGAGCTCATGGCGCAGCACGGTAGGGTCATCCAACGCCCAGGCTTTCAGCAGGATGGCATGGGCCATGGTGCGGCCGGCCTCGTCGCGGCTGACCAAACCGTGGCGTTGGGCCTCCTCGCGCAGCTCCACGTCCTCGGGCATGGGAAAAGCGTCCAGCACCACGACGCGGATGCCTTGCAGTCGCAGGACCCCCAGCCAGCGGACGTCGTCCATCTGGCGAGCCGTCAGCGGCCGGCCCAGCGGCAGATGGCGTGCTTCCACGGTGTCGTACCAAGCCCGCACGCGCGGATACAAACGCTCGAGCTTGATGCGCACGGCCGCAGGCGGCTGGTCTGGCAAGGGCATCTCCACGGCATGGGCCTTGCCATCGCCCCGGCAGCCGGCCGCAAGCGCGCCGAGGCCCAGAAGCATGGCCACCCGGCTCCGGAGTGATCGACAGTCCATGGTCTTGGTACGAAACCCGGATCGTCGTTGAAGGTTGATGTGACAGGCCGGATCGGGGCCATTGGATCGGGTAGAAAACGCAGCGCGCCAAAGCCAGCTCCAGGTCCGGGGCTGGCAGCCGCAGGCCGCCGCCGTCGGCCCGACCAGCCGCTCCACGTCGCGACCGGTCCGGGCCTCGGCTTCGCGGACTGTCACCTTGAACCCACCACCTTGTCGAGCTTCATGAGCCATTCAACCGGGCAGCTCCTGCGACGCATCGTGCGGCGCTTGCCTGCTGCTGGCCCTCGTTGTCATTGCACTGCTGCTTGGCGTGGCCGCGCCACGGCTGCTGCAGCGCCGGCAGCGCCCCCAAGCCTCGATGGCGCGGGTGCAGCTGGAGGCCCTGCACAACGCACTGCAGGCCCAGCGCGTGGATGTCGGCCACCAGCCCGGCCAAGTCTGAGGGCTGCAGGTGCTGGCGCAGCCACTGTTTCCCAGACGCGGTGCCGACGCACCCGTGGGATGGCTGCCAGGTCCATCAACCGCAGGGCACAGCCGGACGTGGGTGTACGTCCACTGCAGCCTGGGCCGTGACGGCGTGCCGGGCGGGAAAGGCGATGATGCGGACATCGGCCGTTGAACGGTTCCTGTGAACAACCACGCCTTGCCGACGAGGCTGCTTCGGAGGGAGCACGATGGATCGGGTTCGGGTTCTTGACGCCTGTCGCCGCGACGGCGCTCGTCTGGCCAAGACCTACCGGCTTGGCCGCATGGGACTTGGCGCCATCGAGCTGTGGCCCGAGGACGCGCCCGAGCCGTCCGCAGGCACGCCGGCACAGCCCTTCGATGCCTCGCCCTGGCTGGACCACGAGTTGTTCGGGCTGCTGCCGCTGGGCTGGCACGCGGCCACGAACCAGCGCGGCACCGTGCTGCTGCAGTGCGAGCCGGAGCCCGGCGAGCAGCTGATCGAGGCCGGCAACCTCATCGAGCGCATGGCCACGGGCAAGGAATCGGCGCCGGCCGACTGGCACCGGCTGTCGCAGGATCAGCGCTGCGATGTGCTGACCACCCGGTTGATGGTTGAGCCAGAAACGGCGCGGCTGATCGCGCAGCGTGTGATACGGAGGCTGGCACGGCTGCAGCCCGACAGCGGGCACACGTAGCCGGGCATGCATTCCCTACCCTGGACTGGCGAGGCCGGCGTCGGCAGCGGTGTTGCACAGACCCTGCGGCAACTTCAACGCCGATGGTCCGGTCAGGGTTGGGCCAGGTGCGCAAGCGCCTGGTGGGCGGTATTCCAGCCAGCACCTGCCCCGGGGGCGCCCCCCCGCAAGGCGAGTGCTGGCCGGTATCAGGGCCCACGGCGCTTTCGGGTTACGAGCCCTATGCTGGATCACGGGGAGCCCGGCAGGGCGAGGACTGGACACGACATGACAAAAGAAGCGCGTACCGCCTGGGTCGAAGGATTCGCGGCGGGAGAGCTGGACAAGTACGGATGCCCCTACCGCCCTGGCACCGTGGAGGCGAAGGCCTGGGAGGCGGGGTGGGGGCAGGGGCGGCTCAAGCGCAGCGGCAAGCCTTGCCGTGACAGGCCATTGCCGTCCGAGGTGGACGAGCCGCCTGCTGAAGCTTGACGGTCGTCCCGCGGCCGTGGCGTGTCGCTGACAGCGGTTTTCCCCGTCACGCTGTCGTCCCCTAGCGCGGGCCCAGCCGCTGGAGCGCGTCACGCAGCAGCGGCGCGGCATCGCTCACCGCCAGCACGCCTTGGCCTTCGAGCCAGGCATTGAGCTGCGGCGGCGTCGTCAGCCTCGGTTGAGGCTTGAACGTCAGGCCGCCCGGCATGACGACCAGCCTAGGCATGAAGCCGCTGCTGGTCAGCTCTTCTGCATCACGGTGTTCATCGATGCGACGCTGCCCGGGAAGGCAACCTGCCAATCGGCCAGGCCCTAGGGATAACTAGTGCCGGACGCTCCCCGCAGCGCCGATGGGAGAGGGCATGGCGAACTCCTCGCATGAGCGGCGAGCGCCCTTCCGAAGGCAAGGGAAGGTCGCGCCCTGACTTGCATTGAAAGCAATGTCGCCAGCTGCCCCAAGCTGCGGCGTGCGCTAGCTGGGAACGCCCCCAATCCTGCGAAAACCCATGTGATTGGATTGGACGGCCCGGGCTGCACGACGGCGGCTACCTCGGCCACCCGGCGGGCCTGCACGATGCGAGCTCCTTGCCAGGGCAACCCGCGTTGCCGCAGCCCGTGGTTCAGCCCCGGTGGATCGGATCGACCCAGGGCACGTCCTCGGGCGGCTCGACCGGCTCGATGTCGAGGTTGACCACCACGGCCTCGCCGTCGCTGCGCACGAGCACGCATTCGAGCTCCTCCGTAGCGCTGGCGTTGATTTCCTGGTGCGGCACGAAGGGCGGCACGTAGATAAAGTCGCCGGGGCCAGCCTCGGCCGTGAACTCCAGCTGCTCGCCCCAGCGCATGCGCGCCCGGCCGCGGACCACGTAGATCACGCTCTCCAGCGGACCGTGGTGGTGGGCGCCCGTCTTGGCGTTGGGGTGGATGTGCACCGTCCCGGCCCAGAGCTTTTGTGCGCCGACGCGGGCGTAGGTGATCGCTGCCTCGCGGTGCATGCCGGGCGTCTGCGCCGTGTTGGGATCGAGCCGGTTGCCCGGCACGACCCGCACGCCGTCGTGCCTCCAGCGTGGCGCCGCGGACTCCTGGTGCTGTTCGGAATTCGTCATGGCTTTTTCTCCTTTGCCAGCCCGGGGTCGCAGCTCAGCGCCACGCTTGGCAGTCACAGGGCCTCCAGTGCCAGCCTCCGGCTGTAGCTTGACGCGTCGGCCCGCTGCAGGATCTCGGTAGCCTACGCCACATCACGCCCGGTCCTGGGCGCTACCGGGCGCAGGCACCTGTGTCGGGCCTCGGCCCCTTGCTGGCGCTGCTTCGGCTCAGGCGCCGCGCGGAAGACCGGTGCCGGCGCACAGCCGCACAGGTCACGGAACTGACCGGCGGTGGGGGCCTCCGCGGGGAACAGCAGCGCCAGCGCGTGTTCGATGGTCTCGGGTCGTTCGGCGTAGCTGGAGAGCTGGCGCGCACCGGCATCGCGCTGCGGTTAAATGTTCCAATTCGCCGCGCTGATCCGCGTGATGCGACGCATATCGTCAACGCGACCGCGCACGCAGGTTGCCCGTGAGTGGGCCAGGCGTCGCGGTGCCGGCGCCAGCGCTCGATGGTTTCGACGTCGGCGGCGAACCGTCTTTACCCAGCAGCAGAGGTAGGCCCGTGAGGCGGCTGTATTTGATCGACGAAGCATTCACCGCCCAGCATGCCGATGCCCTGGAGATCGGCGTGGATCTGGGCTGTCCTATGGATGCGGCCTACATCGGCAGCGGGGCCAGCGGCCACGCGATGTCCTACGAGGACTGCCAAAGCAACGAAGGCACCCGCTGCGCCTGCACACTCGCCAGCCCGTATGGGCAGCAGTGCCAAGCGAGAGCGGTCGTCGCGTCGCTGCTGGCGCGCCACACCACCAACCCGGGCCAGGGGACGGCGTGAGCAGGTTGGTCCAAGCCAGCAAGTTCCTGAGCTTCGTGCTGCGCCACCAGCCTGAAGCCATCGGCCTGGCGCTCGACGCCGAAGGCTGGGGCAGCGTGGAGGACCTCGTCGCCGGCGCGGCCCGCCAGGGGCGGCAGCTCTCGCGCGAACTCATCGAGCAGGTCATCGCCATCAACGACAAGAAGCGTTTCGAGCTCTCGGCTGACGGCTTGCGCATCCGCGCGGTCCAAGGCCACTCGACGCGCAGCGTGGACCGCCAATTCGAGCCCAAGCAGCCACCCGACGTGCTGTTCCACGGCACGGCTTCGCGCTTCGTCGCCGCGATCACCCGGGAAGGTCTCAAGCCGGGCTCTCGACACTACGTGCACCTGTCGGCAGACGAACAGACCGCTCGCACTGTCGGCCTGCGCTACGGTTTGCCCGTGGTGCTCGTGGTGGATGCCGCGCGCATGCATGCGCAGGGCTTCATCTTCCACCAGGCAGAGAACGGAGTGTGGCTGACAGCCAGGGTGCCGCCGGCTTTTCTCTGCCGTGTCGGATGATTTTGCAGCGCCTGGAGCGCCGCCATTGCGTTTTCAGTGAGAGGTTCCGCACCGTGGCGCAGGCCAGGCATCGTCCCTAGAGGGTGTTATGCACTTTCTCCCGAGGCCAAGAACATCAAGGCCTTGGGCAGCAAGAGAGTGGCAAACACCAGGAAATGCAGCGCTGCCAGCACCTGAGGCATGCGTTCGAAATCGCGCGACAGTCGCCGAAAACGAGCCAGCCAAGCGAAGCTGCGCTCCACCACCCAGCGCCGCGGCAGCAGCACAAAGCCTTTGCGCGCCTCGGGCAGCTTGACCACTCGCAACTCGATCCCCGAGGCCCTGGCGTCTTGGCTGGCCTGCTGGCCGGTGTAGCCCTGGTCTGCCCACGCCACCTCCACCGTCTCACCGGTGGCTTCCTGTACCGCTTGGCAAAGTTGCTTGACCTGTGAGCGTTCCTGCTCGTCGGCGGGCGTGACGGTCAAGTCGATGAGATGGGCCAGCGTGTCCACGGCCATATGCACCTTGGAGCCCTTGCGCCGTTTGTAGCCGTCATACCCCGCGCGCTCGCCGCTCTCGACGCTGCTTTGCAGCGTGCGCGCGTCGAGCACCACGGCGCTTGGCTGGCTCTGGCGTCCCTGGCCGGCACGGATGATGGAGCGCATGTCGCTGACCATCGCCTCGAAACAGCCCGCTTCGCTCCAGCGCCGGAACTGCTGGCACACGGCTGCCCAGGGCGGAAAGTCGTTGGGCAGCATGCGCCACGGCGCACCGGCCCGGGCTAACCAGCGCAGCGCGTTGAATACCTCGCGCGAGCTGTGGCGTGTCCTCCTTCATCAGCGTGAGATACGGCGCCACGAACGCCCATTCCTCCTGGCTCAAGTCACTTGGGTATGGCTTCCTGCTCATCCAGCCAAGATGGGGCCGCGGCCGCTCAGGCAAGCCCGAAGTTCATAACACCCTCTAGGCAGCGGGCATCAGGCACAGTGCCAGGCAGCCCGCGGCCATGCCGGCGAGGCTTGGCTTGAGGCGAACACGACGCTCGGCTGCACTGCGGCGTCGCGGCCTTCTACCGCAACGGCTACCGGGCTAGCTTGGTGCCGCAATGGCTGTCCGCGCTCGATGGAGTGGTACAGCAACTCGAGGCCACATTGCCGTGGCCGATGTGGGCTGTGGCCATGGGCACTCCACCACGCTGAGGGCGCAGGCCTTTCCCAAATCGCGGTTCTTTGGCTTCGACGTCCCATGCAGGCTCGATCACTGAGCCCCAGCGCAACGCGGCAACCGCTGGAGTTGCGCCGCGGGTGACGTTCCAGGTGGGGCGGGCCGTGGGCTACCCAAACCATTGCTATGGGCTGATCTGTTTCTTCGACTGCCTGCACGACATGGGCGACCTGGTGGCCGCGGCGCAGTACGCGGCCAAGGTGCTGGCGCCCGGCGGCACGGTACTGCTGGTGGAGCCGTTCGCTCCGCGGGTGTCGTAATTTTTGA
>NZ_JAXOJX010000128.1:0-10542 GCF_034427735.1 Azohydromonas lata | reverse complement strand
GCCGCGCCGCCCTCCAGCGCCAGTCGCTGGCCTGCGTGGAACACCTGGCGGCGCAGCCCGGCCACCAGCAGCGGCTGGAGCGCGGCGGCGTCCGGCGCGGCGCCGGGGCGCACGGCCTGCAGGTGGCGGCCGTCCAGCAGCGTCACCGTGCCGGCGCCCACGACTTCCAGGGCGCGGCCGGGTTCGATCACCAGCGCCGTGTCCTCGTCCACACCTAAACCCAGCAGGCCCGGCTGCTGCGCCACGGCCGTGATCAGCCGCGGCAGCCGCTGCCGCTCGCTGAAGTGCTGGTCCACGATGGCGCCGGGCAGCAGCGCTAAACCGTCCTCCAGCCAGGCGGCCTCCTGCTCCGGCTCCTCCAGCGAGCGGGCGCCCAGCAGCATGCTGCGCGACAGCGCCGCGGCGCCCGCGCTGGTGCCGGCGATGCAACTGTCCGGCCGCGCGTGCAGCCGGCGCAGCGCGCGCTGCGCCGCGCTGCCGCGCAGGGCGGTGAGCAGCCGGTGCTGGTCGCCACCGGTGATGAATACGCCGTCGGCCTCCAGGATGCGGCGCGCCACCGCGGGGCTGTCCGCGTCCTCGCGCGAGCCGATCGCCAGCTCCACCCGGCGTCGCACGCCCAGCCGGTTGAATGCCTGCGCATAGCTCGCGCCCATGAGCTGCGGCGTGGCGCTGGCCGTGGTGAGCACGGCGATGCGCGCGCGGAGCCCGCCGCTGAGCTGCACGAAGCGGCGCAGCACCGCCATGGCGCCTCGCCTGTCCTCGTTGCCGCCTATGGCCATGAGCACGCCGGCCTCGGCACGCGGCGCTTGGGCGGGGTCGGCCTTGCAGCCGCCGCGCGTGCGGTCGGGGTGCTCAGGGCGGTCGGCGCAATGGGCCGGCGCGCCCAGGGCAGGGCCCGCCAGCGGTGCGATGCCCGCCGCCGCCAGCCCAAGCAGCAGGTGCCGGCGCGAAGCCGTGCCGGGCGGCAGGTGGAAAGTCGCCATGGCTGCCGCTCACTCGTCCCGCGCGATGCGAAAACCCACGCCGCTCAGACGCACGTCCGGTGCCAGCGCGCCGCGGAAAGCGCAGCGCAGCGCCTCCGGCGCGTCGGCCCAGGAGCCGCCGCGCACCACGCGGCGCGGGCCGTGGTCCGCGGGCTCCCAGGCGCTGCCGTCGGCCGGCGCGTCGAAGTAGCTGCGGTAATAGCGGTCCTGCACCCATTCCCAGACGTTGCCGTGCAGGTCGTGCAGGCCGAAGGCGTTGGGCGCGAACCGGCCCACGCGCAGCGGCGCCTTGCGGTATGGGCCCGGCGCGCTGCCGCCATAAGTGCCCGTGGCGTTGAAATTCGCCTGTGCCGCCGTGATGGCCGTGCCGGTGGAAAAGGCCGAGCGGGTGCCGGCGCGCGCCGCATATTCCCATTCGGCCTCGCTGGGCAGGCGAAACCGCCGTCCGCTGAGCTGGCTCAATTTGCGAATAAATGCCTGCGCGTCCTGCCAGCTCACGTTTTCCACGGGGCAGTCGCCGCCGCAGCGCTGGAATTGGCTGGGGTTGCGGCCCATCACCGCCTTCCACTGCGCCTGCGTCACCTCGAAGCGGCCCAGCAAAAAGGGCTGAAGGCTCACCGGGTGCTGCGGCCCCTCGTCGGTGGAGCGTTCGGCCTCGCCCGCGGGCGAGCCCATGAGAAAGCTGCCGCCCGGCACGGCGACCAGCTCCAGGCACTGCGTGCCCACGCACACACGCTCGGCCAGGGCGGCTGGCCCGTCCTGCGGCTGCGAGCGCGCACCCGGCGCGGCAGCCGCCAAGGCCAGCGCCGCCAGCAGGCTGGCCGCTGCGCTTGCAGGCCCTTTCATGGTGGTGTTTCCGTCCATTTATCCATTTGTCCAGTGGGCGACGGCGTGCCGCCGTGGACTATTTCTCGAATTCACGAGATTTTAAAAAAATGGTATTTGCAGGCGGTCATGCCCAGGTCAATCTGGAATGTGCATAGGCGCACACATGGGCTGTGCAAACGGGAATTGTAAATCCACATAACCCTTGGCCTGCGGGCATGCTGCTCATTTTGCGGGTTTGTCGCATATTGCCGGAGTACCCATGTTTTTCGGCTTTTGTATTTAACTTGGCCGTCACGTTTCTCTGGCATTCCGGGGTGGCCGGTGATGGCCTTGGGCGGCGCCGGCACGGGCCGTCCATGGCCTTGCCGGCCAGGCCGGCGCCGTGCAGCGGCTATAAGTCGCGCTCCATGAGCCGTTTCCGCCGTCTCCGCCTTTGCCTCGTCACGCCCGCGCTGGCGGCCGCCAACAACGGCAACTGGCACACCGCCAGCCGCTGGGCGCGCATGCTGGACGGCCCCTTCGACGTGCTGCTGACGGACCGCTGGCGCGGCGAGCCGGCGGATGTACTGCTGGCGCTGCACGCGCGGCGCAGCGCCGACAGCATCGCGGCCTGGGCACAGGCGCAGCCTGATCGACCCATCGCGCTGGCGCTCACCGGCACCGACCTCTACCGCGACATCCACGTGGACGCCGCCGCGCAGCGCTCGCTGGCGCTGGCGGCGCGGCTGATCGTCCTGCAGGAGCGGGCGGCGGACGACCTGCCCGCCGAGCACCGCGGCAAGGCTGTGGTGTGCTTTCCCAGCGTGGAGCCTTTGCCTGAAGCCGCCGCGGCCGAACGCCCGGCGCTGCCGCCGCCCCTGCGGCTGCTCATGGTCGGCCACCTGCGCGCGGAAAAAGACCCGGCGACGGCTTGGGGCGCGCTGCGGCAACTCGCCGGCCGTGGCGGCTGGGTGCTGGACCACTTGGGCGGCGCGCTGGACGAAGCCCTCGCGCGGCAGGCGAGGGCGCTGCAGGCCGAGCTGCCGGCCTACCGCTGGCTGGGTGCCTTGCCCCATGCGCAAACTCGCGAGCGCATGGCGCGCGCGCACCTGCTGGTGCACCCGAGCGTGATCGAGGGCGCGGCCACGGTGATCGTGGAGGCGGTGGCCGCCGGAGCGCCGGTGCTGGCCTCGCGCATCCCGGGCAACGTGGGCCTGTTGGGCGCCGGCTACCCCGGCCTGTTCGAGCCGGGCGACGCGGCGGGGCTGGCGGCCCTGCTCAGTGAATGCCTGGATGACCCCGCTATGCTCGCGGCCCTGTCCGAGGCCGCCGCGCGGCGCGCGCCGCTGTTCGAGCCGGCGCGCGAGCAGGCCACCCTGCGCGCGATGCTGGCCGACCTGCTGGAGATGCCCCGCCCATGAACACCCCGACCCCGCCCCGCCTGACCTCGCTTTCGCACGGCGGCGGCTGCGGCTGCAAGATCGCCCCCGGCGTGCTGTCCGAAATCCTCAAGTCCACGGCCGCCATGCCCGTGCCGCCGCAGTTGCTGGTGGGCATCGAGACGGCGGACGACGCCGCCGTCTACCAGCTCAACGACGAGCAGGCGCTCATCGCCACCACCGACTTCTTCATGCCCATCGTGGACGATCCGTTCGACTTCGGACGCATCGCCGCCACCAACGCCATCTCCGACGTCTACGCCATGGGCGGCACGCCCATCATGGCGCTGGCCCTCGTGGGCATGCCCATCAACGTGCTGCCCGCGGCCACGATCGGCCGCATCCTGGAAGGCGGCCAGTCCGTGTGCCGCGAGGCGGGCATTCCCATCGCGGGCGGCCACACCATCGACTCGGTCGAGCCCATCTACGGCCTGGTGGCCCTGGGCCTGGTGCATCCCAAGCGCGTGCGCCGCAATGCCGACGCTCGCCCCGGCGACCGCCTGGTGCTGGGCAAGCCGCTGGGCGTGGGCGTGTACTCGGCCGCGCTCAAGAAGGAGCAGCTCGGCGCCGGGGGCTACGCCCACATGATCGCCAACACCACCAAGCTCAACACGCCGGGCCCGGCGCTGGCCGCGCTGGAAGGCGTGCACGCCATCACCGACGTGACGGGCTTCGGCCTGGCCGGCCACGCGCTGGAGCTGGCGCGCGGCGCGCAGTGCCGCGTGCGGCTCCACTGGAACGCCGTGCCGCTGCTGCCAGGCGTGCGCGAGTTGGCCGCCCAGGGTTTCATCACCGGCGCCTCCGGGCGCAACTGGCAGGGCTACGGCGCGGAAGTGGCACTGGGCGCCGGCTTGGGCGACCTGGAGCGCTCGCTGTTGACCGATCCGCAGACCAGCGGCGGGCTGCTGGTGAGCTGCGACGCGGCCTCGGTGGGCGACGTGCTGGCGGTGTTCCGCCGGCACGGGTTCGATGACGCCGCCGAGATCGGCGAGGTGCTGCCGGCGGGCGAGGGCGAGCGGCTGGTGGTGGGCTGATCCGGCCTTGGTTGGCGTGGCCATTCGGCCCGCAAGCGGGCCGAACCCCTGCCCATCGCCGTTCGGCTCAAGGGCCGTGCGCCGGCAATGCGGTTCCGCTGACCGCGTTTGATCTGCATCACCCTTCGCGCCCCGCGAAGGCTGGATTGCAAAACGCCGATGACCCTTCGTCTGGCGCCAAGGCACCATACGCAGCCTTGACGAAAACCTGCCATGCGCTTCGATCTCCTCAGCCTCAACCTCGTGCTCGCGATTGCCGAAACCGGCAGTCTCACGCGCGCGGCCGAGCGGGAGCACCTGGCGCTGGCAGCCGCCAGTAAACGGCTGTCGGACCTGGAGGCCCGCTTGGGCGTGGTGCTGTTCGAGCGCCGCGCGCGCGGCGTGGAGATCACCGACGCGGGCCGTGCCCTGGTGCGCCACATCCGCTCGCTCAACGCCTCGCTGCACGCGCTGGAGAGCGAGGTCGTCGAGTACGCCCGCGGCCTCAAGGGCCACCTGCGCCTGGCCGCCAACGCCAGCGCCATCGCCGAATGCCTGCCGCCGCCGCTGGCGGCCTTCACGCGCCAGAACCCGCTGATCCGCATCAGCCTGGAGGACATGACCAGTGCCGAGGTGCAGGCGGCCGTGGCCGAAGGACACGCCGACGTGGGCATCTTCGTGCCGCCGCTGCTGGAGCCGCAGCTCGCCACGCGGCCGTGGCGCCGCGGCACGCTGGCCGTGATCGTGCCCGCCGGCCACGAGCTGGCCGGGCAGGGTGGCGTGCGCTTCGAGGCGCTGCTGGACTACGACCTCGTGGGCCTGCACGTGGGCGCGGCGGTGCAGGAATTCATGCGCGAGCAGGCCAGCGAGCGCGGCCGCGTTTTGAACACCCGGCTGCAGGTGCACGGCTTCGACGCCATCGCGCAGCTCGTGGGCGCGGGCCTGGGCGTGGCCATCCTGCCCGGCGTCGTTGCCGAGCGCTTTTCACAACTGTTTGGTTTGCACGTGCTGGCCCTGGACGAGACCTGGGCCGAGCGCGAGTACCAGATTGCCGTGCGTTCCCAGGAGCGGTTGCCCGCCCTGGTGCAGCGCTTCATCGATTCCCTGGCCGCGCCGCTGCCCCTGGCGGCGGCCGGCGCTTCTCTCACCACCACCTCGACGCCATGAACACCGCACGCACGCTCTACGACAAGCTGTGGGACGAGCACGTCATCCACACCGAGGAAGACGGCACGGCCCTCCTGTACATCGACCGCCACCTGGTGCACGAAGTCACCAGCCCGCAGGCGTTCGAGGGGCTGCGCATCGCCAATCGCCAGCCCTGGCGCAAGAGCTCCATCGTCGCCACTGCCGACCACAACACGCCCACCACGGGCTGGGAAGCGGGCTATGACGGCATCGCCGACCCGATCAGCAAGCAGCAGATCACGACGCTGGACGCCAACATCCGCGCCTTCGGCGCCGCGGCGTACTTCCCCTTCATGCACCAGCGCCAGGGGATCGTGCACGTCATCGGCCCCGAGAACGGCGCCACGCTGCCGGGCATGACGGTGGTGTGCGGCGACAGCCACACCTCCACCCACGGCGCCTTCGGCGCGCTGGCGCACGGCATCGGCACCAGCGAGGTCGAGCACGTGATGGCCACGCAGACGCTGCTGGCCAAGAAGGCCAAGAACATGCTGGTCAAGGTGGAAGGCCAGCTGCCGCGCGGCTGCGGCGCCAAGGACATCGTCCTGGCCATCATCGGCAAGATCGGCACGGCCGGCGGCACGGGCTACACGATCGAGTTCGCCGGCTCGGCCATCCGCTCGCTGTCCATGGAAGGCCGCATGACGGTGTGCAACATGGCCATCGAAGCCGGCGCCCGCGCGGGCCTGGTGGCCGTGGACGAGGTGACGCTCAACTACGTCAAGGGCCGTCCCTTCGCGCCGCAGACCGACGCCGAATGGACTTCCGCCGTCACCCACTGGCGCACGCTGCACTCCGACGAGGGTGCGCACTTCGACCGCGTGGTGGAGCTGGACGCCGCGCAGATTCGCCCGCAGGTCACCTGGGGCACCTCGCCGGAGATGGTGCTCTCCATCGAGGACCGCGTGCCGGACCCCGACCACGAGAAGGACCTCGTCAAGCGCGGCGCCATCGAGCGCGCGCTGACCTACATGGGCCTGGAGCCGGGCAAGCCCCTGGCCGACGTGTTCGTGGACAAGGTCTTTATCGGCTCCTGCACCAACTCGCGCATCGAAGACCTGCGCGAGGCGGCCGAGGTGGTCAAGCGCATCGGCGGCAAGGTGGCTTCCAACGTGAAGGCCGCGCTGGTCGTTCCGGGGTCGGGCCTGGTGAAGGTGCAGGCCGAGCGTGAAGGGCTGCACGAAATCTTCAAGGCCGCGGGCTTTGAATGGCGCGAGCCTGGCTGCTCGATGTGCCTGGCCATGAACGCCGACCGCCTGGAGCCGGGCGAGCGCTGCGCCAGCACCTCCAACCGCAACTTCGAAGGCCGCCAGGGCAACGGCGGACGCACCCATCTGGTGAGCCCGGCCATGGCCGCCGCCGCCGCGATGCAGGGCCACTTCGTGGACGTGCGCCGCATCGCCTGAACCCGAAACCGCCTGCCCAACTCCTCACCATGAAACGAGTCATCGCCTCCTTGCTGCTGCTGGGCCTGCTGGCCGGCTGCAACACCATCCAGGGCATGGGCCGCGACATCAAGGCCGCGGGCGGTGCCATCGAAAACGCTTCCAGGACGAAGTGACATGCAAGCCTTCACCGTGCACCAGGGCCTTGTGGCCCCCATGGACCGCGAAAACGTCGACACCGACGCCATCATTCCCAAGCAGTTCCTGAAGTCGATCAAGCGCACGGGCTTCGGCCCCAACCTGTTCGACGAGTGGCGCTACCTGGACCACGGCGAGCCCGGCCAGGACATCGCCAGCCGCAAGCCCAACCCCGACTTCGTGCTCAACCAGCCGCGCTACGCGGGTGCCTCCATCCTGCTGGCCCGGCGCAACTTCGGCTGCGGCTCCAGCCGCGAGCACGCGCCGTGGGCGCTGGAGCAGTACGGCTTTCGCGCGCTCATCGCGCCGAGCTTCGCCGACATCTTCTTCAACAACTGTTTTAAAAATGGCCTGCTGCCGGTCGTGCTGCCGGAGCACGAAGTCGACAAGCTGTTCGACGACGTGGCGGCCTTCCCCGGCTTCCAGCTCACCATCGACCTGCCGCGCCAGCGCGTGGTCAAGCCGGACGGCAGCGAGCTGGAATTCGACGTGCAGCCCTTTCGCAAGTACTGCCTGGTCAACGGCTTCGACGACATCGGCCTGACCCTGCGCCACGCCGACAAGATCAAGGCCTACGAGGCCGAGCGCCTGGCGCGCATGCCCTGGCTGGCCCACACGGCGGTCTGACGCGCCCAAAGCCCAACATTCCACTGGAGAACAAGACATGAAGATTGCAGTGCTGCCGGGTGACGGCATCGGTACCGAGATCGTGGCCGAGGCCGTCAAGGTCCTGAACGTGCTGGAGCTGCCGCTGGAGCTGGAAGAGGCCGTCGTCGGCGGCGCCGCCTATGCGGCCCAGGGCCACCCGCTGCCGGACTCCACGCTGCAGCTGGCCAAGGACGCCGACGCGGTGCTCTTCGGCGCCGTGGGCGACTGGCAATACGACAAGCTGGAGCGCTCGCTGCGCCCCGAGCAGGCCATCCTGGGCCTGCGCAAGCACCTGGGCCTGTTCGCCAACCTGCGCCCGGCGCTGTGCTACGAGCAGCTCACGCACGCCTCCAGCCTGAAGCCCGAGCTGGTGGCGGGGCTGGACATCCTGATCATCCGCGAGCTCACCGGCGACATCTACTTCGGCCAGCCGCGCGGCCGCCGCACGGCCGTGGACGGCCACTTCCCCGGCGCCGAGGAAGCCTTCGACACCATGCGCTACTCGCGCCCGGAGATCGAGCGCATCGCCCACGTGGCCTTCCAGGCCGCGCGCCGCCGCGGCAAGAAGGTCACCAGCGTGGACAAGGCCAACGTGCTGGAGACCTTCCAGTTCTGGAAGGACGTGGTGACCGAGGTGCACGCCCAGTACCCCGACGTGGAGCTGGAGCACATGTACGTGGACAACGCGGCCATGCAGCTCGTGAAGGCGCCCAAGAAGTTCGACGTGGTCGTGACCGGCAACATGTTCGGCGACATCCTCTCGGACGAGGCCGCGATGCTCACGGGGTCTATCGGCATGCTGCCCTCGGCCTCGCTGGATGCGAACAACAAGGGCCTGTACGAGCCCAGCCATGGCAGCGCGCCGGACATTGCCGGTAAGGGTGTTGCAAACCCGCTGGCTACAATCTTGTCCGCAGCCATGATGCTCCGTTACACCCTCGCCCAACCCGAAGCCGCCGACCGCATCGAATCGGCGGTGCGCGCCGTGCTGGCCGCGGGTCTGCGCACGCCCGACATCTACAGCGACGGCACCCGTAAGGTGGGCACGCGCGAGATGGGCGACGCCGTGGTGGCGGCCATTACCGGCAAAACGATTACGGGCTGATCAAGCTCCGGTTCGTCTCGCCCATCCCCTGGACCCCGGCGAAGCGAGCCGGGAAGGCTGGGGTCCGGGATCTGTAATTTCAAAGGATTGACGATGGCACTCGTGGGATTGGTCGGCTGGCGCGGCATGGTCGGCTCCGTGCTGATGGAGCGCATGCGCGCTGAAGGCGATTTCGAGCTGATCGAGCCGCTGTTCTTCTCCACCTCCAACGCCGGCGGCGCCGCCCCGGCCATGGCGAAGAACGAAACCAAGCTGCAGGACGCGTTCGACATCGAGGCGCTCAAGCGCTGCGACATCATCCTCACCGCCCAGGGCGGCGACTACACCAGCGAGGTCTTCCCCAAGCTGCGCGCCGCGGGCTGGAACGGCCACTGGATCGACGCGGCCTCCACGCTGCGCATGAAGGATGACGCCGTCATCGTCCTGGACCCGGTCAACCTGCCGGTGATCAAGGACGCGCTGGCCAAGGGCGGGCGCAACTGGGTCGGCGGCAACTGCACCGTGAGCTGCATGCTCATGGGCGTGGGCGCGCTCTACAAAGCCGGCCTGGTCGAGTGGATGAGCACCCAGACCTACCAGGCCGCGTCCGGCGGCGGCGCGCAGCACATGCGCGAGCTGCTCACGCAGTTCGGCACGCTCAGCGCCGAGGTCAAGGCGCTGCTGGACGACCCCAAGAGCGCCATCCTGGAAATCGACCGCAAGATCGTCGAGAAGCAGCGCTCGCTCACCGGCGCCGAGACGGCCAACTTCGGCGTGCCGCTGGGCGGCTCGCTGATCCCCTGGATCGACAAGGACCTGGGCAACGGCGTCTCCCGCGAAGAGTGGAAGGGCATGGCCGAGACCAACAAGATCCTCGGCCAGGGCGAGGGCTTCAACTCGCCTGCCGTGCCGGTGGACGGCTTTTGCGTGCGCATCGGCGCCATGCGCTGCCACAGCCAGGCGCTGACCTTCAAGCTCAAGAAGGACGTGCCGCTGGCCGATATCGAGGCCATGATCGCCGCCGACAACCAGTGGGTGAAGGTCGTGCCCAACACCCGCGAGGCCACGGTGCGTGACCTGACGCCGGTGGCCGTGACGGGCACGCTGACCATCCCGGTGGGCCGCCTGCGCAAGCTGGCCATGGGGCCGGAGTACTTGGGCGCCTTCACCATCGGCGACCAGTTGCTGTGGGGCGCGGCCGAGCCGCTGCGCCGCATGCTGCGCCTGCTGGTCGAGTCCTGATCAGAGGCGGACTGCTGGCAGCAGTCCGTGCCGGCGGCGCGGTGTGCCTGAGGCGCACGCGCGGCCGGCGCGGCGCGGGCGGCGGCAACGCCGCCGTTTGTCTTTAGGGGAGTGGCCTTGAGGATCAGCTCGAAGAAAGCGGCCCGGCACATGTTGCGGGGGACGGCTGCGGCCGTCATGGGCTTGGCGGTGTGCGGCGGCGCTTGGGCGCTGGGCTTGGGCCGCATCACGCTGCAGTCGGCGCGCGGCGAGCCGCTGCGCGCGGAAATCGAGCTGAGTGCGCTCAGTGCCGAGGAGGCGGCCAGCCTGTCGGCGCGCATCGCGCCTCCTGCCGCCTTCAGCAGCGCGGGCGTGGCCTACAGCCCGGCGCTGTCCGGCGCGCGCGTGAGCGTGCAGCAGCGCGCCGATGGGCAAGCGGTGCTGCGCCTGAGCAGCGACGCGCCGGTGCAGGAGTCCTTCCTGGACCTGATCCTGCAGATCGAGTGGGCCAGCGGCCGCCTCTCGCGCGAGTACACGCTGCTTTTCGAGGCCGCGCAGCCGCCCGCCGCGGCCGCG
>NZ_JAXOJX010000127.1:0-10773 GCF_034427735.1 Azohydromonas lata | reverse complement strand
GCGCAGCCCGCCAGCAGCAAGGCGGCCCAGGCCAGGGCGGTCCTGTCCAGCCTCATCGCTGTTCTCCCGCCAGCGCCACCACCGGATCGAGCCGCGCCGCCGTGCGCGCCGGCATGAAGCCAAAGACAAGCCCCGTGGCGACCGCGCAGCCGAACGCCCCCAGCATGGCCGAGACCGAGAACACCACCGGCACGCCGGCGGCGATCAGCACGGCCCCCACCGCCAGCCCGGCCAGCACGCCGGCCGTGCCGCCCGCCAGCGTCACCAACACCGCCTCGGTCATGAACTGGCGCTGGATGTCACGCCGGCGCGCGCCGGTGGCCACGCGGATGCCGATCTCGCGGGTGCGCTCCTTCACCGTCATGAGCATCACGTTCATCACGCCAATGCCGCCCACCACCAGCGAGACCGCGGCGATCAGCCCCAGCATCACCGTCATGCTGTGCCGCGTGGCGACCTCGGCCTGGATGCGCGCGGCTGCGTTGCCGATGCCGAAGTCCTCGCGCCCGTGGCGCGCCAGCAGCAGCCGCCGCATCGCCGCCTCCGCCGCATGCACCTGCCCGGACGAGGCGGCCTCCACCACCACGTAGTCCGGCTGCGTCTGCGCCTGGTACACCCGCGCCCGCCCGGCCTGGTAGGGAATGAAGACCATGTCGTCGTAGTTCTGTGCCCCGGAGTCCGCGCCGCGCTCGGCCATCACGCCGATCACCTCGAAGGGCGAGTTGCCGATGAGCAGTTGCCGGCCCAACGGGTCGGGCAACCCGGGAAAGAAGTGCCGGTGCGCCTTGTGGCCCAGCACCACCAGCGGCGCCAGGCCGCGGTCCTCCGCGTCGCTGTAGTAGCGCCCCAGGGCCACCGGCCAGCGGTGCACGGCCGGCATCTCCTGGCTGGCCGCGAAGACGTAGACCTGCCGGTCGGCGCTGCCGCGACGCACGGTGATGGGGTCGCCGATGACCGGCAGCACGCGGCGGATTTCGGGCAGCTCGCGCAGCGCCTGCAGATCCTCCTCGGTGAGCTGCCCGGCGGGGCCGCCCGTGGCCGGCGCCTGGCTGCCCAGGTACAGGATGGCCGTGCCCATCGTGCCCATGCGCTCCATCACTTGGCGCCGCGCGCCTTCGCCGACGGACAGCATCACGATCACCGAGGCCACGCCGATGACGATGCCCAGCAGCGTCAACCCGGTGCGCGAGCGGTTGAGCCGCATCCCTCGCCAGGCGGTGCGCGCCGCCTCGCGAAGGTCGTTCCAGAACGATCCCGCCTCGCTGCCCGTCGGCGCCGCGCCCGGCACGGGCGGCTGCGGCACGGCCTGCATCGGGTGCGCGGGACGGGGTGGCGCCGCGGAGCCGCCGTCGGCCACGATGCAGCCGTCGCGGATCTCGATCACGCGCCGCGCCTGGGCCGCCACCTCGCGGTCGTGCGTGATGAGGATGATGGTGTGGCCCGCGTCCGCCAGCTCGTGCAGCAGCGCCATCACTTCCGCGCCGCTGCGGCTGTCCAGCGCTCCCGTGGGCTCGTCGGCCAGGATGATGCGTCCGCCGTTCATCAGCGCCCTCGCGATGGACACGCGCTGCTGCTGTCCGCCCGAGAGCTGGTTGGGGCGCAGGTGCAGCTTGTCCGCCAGCCCCAGCCGCGCCAGCAGCGCGGTGGCCCGCTGCGTGCGCTCGGACTCGCGCCGTCCCGCGTACAGCGCAGGCACCTCCACGTTCTCGCGCGCGGACTCGGTGGAGATCAGGTGGTAGCCCTGGAAGACGAAGCCGAAAGCCTCGCGGCGCAGCCAGGCCAGCGCGTCGGCGTCCAGCCCCGCCACGTCGTGGCCGTTGAAGCGGTAGGTGCCGCCGCTTGGGCGGTCCAGGCAGCCCAGCAGGTTCATCAGCGTGGACTTGCCCGAGCCCGACTGGCCGACGATGGCGACGAACTCGCCCGCGCGGATCGATAGGTCGATGCCGCGCAGCACCTCGACCGCGGGCTGGCCGCCCTGGCCGCCATAGCGCCGCCGGATGCCGCGCAGCTCGATGAGCGCGGGCGCGGCGTCCTCGCCCGCGGCCGGCAGGGCCCCGCTCACCATTGCAGCCACCGCGGACCGCCGCCGACCCGGCTCTCGCCGGTCACCAGCTGCTCGCCCTCCTTGAGTCCCTCCAGCACTTGCGCCTGGTGGCGGCTGCGCGTGCCCAGGCGCAGGTGGCGCACTTCGGGACGGTGGTCCGCTCCCAGCACGCGTGCGGTGTAGCTGCCCGGCACGCTGCCCGCGGCCAGCGCCGACAGCGGCACGGCCACGGCGCCCTCGGCCCGCGCGGTGACGAAGACCACCTGCGCCGTCATCTGCGGCATGAGCTCGCCGTCGGCGTTGTCCACGTCGAACAGCGCCGTGTACGTCACGGCCTTGACGGCGGGTGCCGGCGTGGCGCCGGTGCTCGCGGCCTTGGCCGACTGCGGCGGCGCCGGCAGCACCTGGCGCACCGTGCCCTGCCAGCGCCGCGGGCCGCCGGGCTCGGCGGCCGCGTCCCCGTCGCCGCCCAGCGTGGTGAAGTACACCGGCATGCCGGGCCTGACGCGGCGCACGTCGGCCTCCGACACCTCGGTCCACACCGTCATGCCCGACAGGTCCGCGATGCGCAGGATGTCCGGGGTCTGGTAGGTGGCGTTGAGGGTCTGGCCCTCGCGCGCCTCGACCGAGACCACGGTGCCCGCCATGGGCGCATAGATGCGGGTGTAGCCCAGCCGCGCCTCGTCGGCCTTGAGCGTGGCCAGGGTCTGGTCGATCTGCGCCTTGAGGCGGTCGAGGCGCGCGGCCGCCGTGGCGGACGCGGCCTCGGCGCCTTGCAGGTCTTCCAGCCGCGTGGCCTCGTCGGCAGCCATCTGGCGCTGGCGCGCAAGCTGCTGCCCGGCCAGGCGGTGCTGCGCCTGCTGCTCGGCCAGCTGCGCGCGCAACCCGGCGAGCTCGGCGCGGCCCGCGTCCACCGTGGCACGCTGCACGCTCGGATCGATCTCCACCAGCAGCTCGCCCTTGTGCACCTCGGTGCCGGGCGCCACGGCCAGCCTCGTGATCTGGCCCGAGACCTGCGCCCCCACGTCCACGTAGCGGCGCGGCTGCAGCGTACCGATCGCCGTGACGGTGGCTTCGACGTCAGTGCGGGCCACGGCCACGGTGTCGTAGAGCGTGCGCTCGCGGCCCACCCATGCCAGCGCAGCGGCCGCCACCACCAGCAGCCCCGAGCCGGCCACCAGCCGGCGCGTCCGCGGGGAACGCCCTGAACACGAGGGCGGCGGCATCAGGGGCGGACCTCGAAGCTCAGCGTGGCCGTGTGGCGCACGTCGCCCCCACCCGCCGTGGCCGACAGCCACACGCGCAGGCCCCGGCGCGGGCACGGGTTCGGTTTCGTCTTCATCCTCATGCCTCCTTGCCGCCGGCCCAGGCCAGCACGCGCAGCCAGCGCGGCTTCCACGTCAGCGTGAGCGCCACCGCGAGCGCGGCAGCCGCGAGCAACATCACCCACACCAGCGCCGCCATGGACGGGTGGTCCGCCCGCAGGCACAGCGCCAGCGAGGCCGCCAGCCCCAGGGCTCCCTGCGCGCGCAGGCGACGCACGGGCGCGGGCGGGCGGTGCCCGGCCCGCACCTGCTCCCAATGCGCTTCCATGGCCAAGGCCAGCCAGCCCATGCCGGCCAGGGTGGCCGCCAGCGCCGCCGCCAGGATCACCTCCTCAGACACGGGCCACCTCCACCTTGCACCCCTGCACACCGGCCTGGAGGCTTCGCTTGAGCCTGCGCGCCGCCAGCACGGCCAGCGCCGCACCCGTCAGCAGGAACAGGTCCACGCCGGCCACCGGCCAGTAGCCCTCGCCCAGCGTCTTGAGCAGGTGGTCGCCCGTGGTCACCCAGTTGAGCCCCACGGCCAGCAGCGCCATGGCGGCCACGGCCCAGCTCTGTTCGCGCCAGGCCGGGTTGATGCGCCCCTGCGCCACCGGGGCACTGCGCGCGAAGGCATGCGCCATGGCCAGCGCCCAGCCGGCCCAGAACAGGTACTGCTCCAGATCACCCCGGGGCGGCCAGCCCGCCGGCAGCGTGTCGGCCAGCAGGCGGTTGGCCACGAGCATGCCCAGCGCCGCCAGCAGCATGCCGGTGACGGTGGTCACGGCCAGGGCATCGACCACGCGGCTGCCCTGGCTGCCCTTCCTGGCATGCTGCTTCTTGCGCTTCTCGACGAAGAAAATGAAACCGGTGGCGATGCACACGCAACCCATCAGGCCGCCGAGCACGTAGAGCCAGCGCAGCAGCCAATGGCGGAAGTGCTGCAGGTGCAGCCCCGTCAGGAAGGTGTTGACGCTGTCCACCGCCGTGAGCGGCGGGTCCTCGCGCAGCACCTCGCCGGTGCTGGCCTTGAAGTGGATGCCTTCGCCGGTCAACGCGATGCGGTCGGTGCCGGCGCGGTAGACGCTGACGTAGCCGTTGGCGTCGTTCACGTGCTGCACGGACAGGAAGCCCACCTCACCGGCCATGCCCCGGGCCGCCCAGCGGCGCTGGGCCTCGGCCACCATCGCATCCACCGAGGCCAGCGGCGCGGCCATGCCCGCGCGGTCGTGCGGCAGCCCGATCTCCTGGGCTTCGAGCTTCTCGTGCAACTCGTGCAGCGGCTCCAGCTGCGTGTGCGTCACCGGGAAGTACAGGCCGGCAAAGATCACCAGCCCGGTGAAGGCGAAGAAGAAGTGGAACGGCAGCGCCAGCACGCCGGTCAGGTTGTGCAGGTCCAGCGCGGAGCGCTGGGCGGCCTTCTTCGGCCGGAAGGTGAAGAACTCGCGGAAGACCTTGCGGTGCATGACCACGCCGCTGACCAGCGCGGCCAGCATCACCAGCGCGGCCAGGCCGACGATCCACAGGCCCAGGTCCTTCCAGTGCAGGTTCAGGCTGTAGTGCAGCGGGTAGAAGAAGCGGCTGCCGATCTTGAGGCGGTCATCGGGCAGCGAGGCGCCCGTGCGCGGGTCTATGGTGCGGTTGCCCCGGGCGGTGTCCTCGGGGTCCTTCGCGTTGGGCACCTCGTAGCCGGCGAAGAGCCCCAGCACGGGGTCGCGGTGGGTGGTGTAGGCGCCCCAGCGGCGCACGGTGTCGAAGCGCGCGGGCAGCGGGCCATCGACGCGCTCGCGCAGGTGGTCGAGGCTGGCCTGGCTGGGCTGCATGCTCTCGAAGACCGGGCGCAGCACCCGGTCGAACGAGGGCATGGGCTGCGGCTCGAAGCGCGAGGCCGGGATGGCCCAGCGGTCTATCTCGCGGTCGAAGACCGAGAGCGCGCCGAAGAAGAACGCAACCATCAGCACGAAGCCGAGCACCAGGCCCAGCCAGGTGTGCAGCCACGCCATGGACAGGCGGAAGTTCTGGAACATGGGGTCTCCGGTTCAGGGCACCAGCAGGGACTGCAGCAGCGAGGCCGCCCCGGCCATGAGGGCGCCGCCGCCGGCCAGCACGGCCCACACGCGGCGCAGGCTGCGGGCGGCGAAGGCCCACAGCAGCACCCCGAGGTAGAGCAGCACGGCCAGCAGGCTGCTCAGGTGCTCGGCGTCGTGAAAGGGCATGCCCAGGGCATACAGGCCCGCCACGCCCAGGGCGATGAAGCCCCAGCAGAAGGCGTAGCCGCCCAGGAAGGCGGCGGCCAGGCGGAACAGGGCCAGGCGCGGGCCTGGCGAGGCGATGGCGGAGGTCATGGCGGACAAGCGGCTGACGGGATTGGCTGGAAGCGGTGGCCGGGGCGCGGCGCCCGCATCAGAAGCGGTAGGCCAGGCTCAGGCGGACGCTGCGCGGCTCGCCGTAATAGGCGGACGACGAGCTGGTCTGGTAGGTCTTGTCGAACAGGTTGCTGACGTTGAAGGCCGCGCTCACCTGCGGCGTGACGTCGTAGCGGGCCATCACGTCCACCAGCGCGTAGGCGCGCTGCGTGACGCGCGGCGACCCGGCCACCCGTGCGAAGTCCGACCAGGTCCGGCTCTGCCAGCGCAGCCCGCCGCCGACGGTCAAGCCATGGCCGATGCCGCGCACGCGGTAGCTCGAAAACAGCTTGAGCGTGTTCTGCGGCACGTTGGTGTTGAGCAGCTTGCCGTCGGCGGCCTGCGACAGGTTGCGCGCGAAAGCGACGGAGGCCTGCCAGTTGCGGGACAGCTGGCCGCCCAGCTCGACTTCGGCCCCGCGGGTCTTGGTCCCGGCAGCGGCGCGGTAGGCCTGCCCGCCCTCGGGCGTCAGCACGCCGGGAAGGGCCACCGCCAGGTTGTCCTGCTCGATCTGGTAGAGCGCCGCGGCCAGGTTGAGCCGGCCGTTGAACAGCTCGGCCTTGCTGCCGAGCTCGTAGGCCTTGCCCAGCAGCGGATCGAGGTAGGCGCCGCTGGCTTCCTTGTTGCTCTGCGGCTTGAAGATGTCCGTGAAGCTGGCGTAGAGCGACCACTGCGCCGACAAGTCGAACACGATGCCGGCGTAGGGCGTGACCTGGTTGCTCCACTTGCGGCCCACGGCGGAGGGGACGGCGCCGGGGGCGTAGCTCAGCTCGTAGGTCTCGTCTTTCCAGGTCGTCGTGCGTGCGCCGACGATCACCGACAGCGGGTCCAGGGGCTTGAAGCGCGCCGTCACGTAGGCGCTCTTCGTCTTTTCGGTGTAGTTGAAGTCGCCCTTGACGGTGTTGTCCGGCATGCCGGGCGAGTTGCCGTCCCAGGTGTGGATGTTGGGCAGCGAGAAGGTGTGCCAGAGGTGGTAGGACTCGCTGTCCTGCTTGGTGCGCGACAGCGTGGTGCCGAGCACCAGGTCGTGCTTGCGGCCCAGCAGCGTGAAGGGGCCGGTGGCGTACACGTCGAGACTGTGCTGGGTTGGCGGGCCGGCCCAGCGGCCGGCGTACAGGATCACGCCGGCACCGGTGGCGGGGTCGGGGCTGCCGCCCGTGGCGTAGCCCAGCTGCTCGTCGAACTCGGTGCGGTCGTAGGAGTAGGTGCCCTTGACCTTCCAGCCGTTGTCGAAGCGGTGCTCCAGCGCGGCAAAGGCCGCCAGGTTCTCGCGCTCGGAATAGGCCCACGATGCGGCGGCGGAGTCCGAGCGCTTCCAGCGGGCGCGGGTGCCGTCGCTGTTGAACAGCGGCAGGCCGCCGCGTGAATGGCCGGTGGCGCGATGCCGCTGCCAGGTGATGCCTGTGGTCAACAGCGTGCTGGGCGCCAGGTCCGCTTCCAGGATGCCGTAGAGGATCTTCCTGCTTTCCGACAGCCGGTCGATGTAGGCGTTGTTGTCCTGCCAGGCGACGACGCCACGCCCGCGCAGCGTGCCCGCCTCGTTGAGCGACGACGAGACGTCGGCTTCGAGCCGGTAGCGGTCCCAGGAGCCGGTCTCGGCCTTGACGTAGCCCTGGAACTCGGCGGTTGGCTTCTTGCGGACCAGGTTGATCGTGGCGCTGGGCGTGCCGATGCCGTTCATCAGGCCATTGGCGCCGCGCACCACCTCGACGCGGTCGTAGAGCACCATGTCGTTGCTCTGGAAAATGCTGGTGTAGTTGCTGTGCAGGTGGCCCACGCCGTCGATCTGGTAGTTCTCGACCTGGAAGCCGCGCGCGTAGATCGGCGACGAGTCGGAGCCCTGGTTGCCGCTCTGGCTCATGGTCAGGCCGGCGACCTGCTGGACCACATCGGGCAGTTGCGTCAGCCCCTGGTCCTCCATGCGCTGCTGCGTGATGACGCTCACCGACTGCGGCGTCTCGCGGATCGACAGCGGCAGCCGGGTCGCGGTGCTCATGGCGCGGGTGGTGTACGAGCCCGACCCTTCCGTCGTCCCGTCCCTCAAGCTCTGCGCCGTCGCCTTGATGGCCGGCAGGGTGTGCGCGGCCTCCTGCTGCGGCGACAAGGCGGCCTGGCCTGCCTGGGCAGGCTTGCGCAGCGTGTATTCGTTGCCGGCATCACGCACGGCCTGCAGGCCCGTCCCTGCCAGCAACAACTGCAGCGCCTCGTCCACCGTGTGGCTGCCGCTGACCCCCGGGCTGCTCAAGCCCGCCGTCAGGTCCGCGTTTACCGCAATCTGCGTCCCGGCCTGGCGTCCGAACCGGCTGATCGCCTGGTCCAGCGGACCGGCGGGAACGTTGAAGCTGCGCCTGGCCTGCGCTGCAAATTCCCCGGCGGATTGCGCCAGGGCCGAGGGCGCGGCCATGGCGATCGCCGCCGTTGCCATGGCCAGGCAGGCGGCCCTGGCCAGGGGGGTCAGCGACCAACGCCAGGCGGCCGGTGCACGAAACCACCCCAGGCGGGCATGAAGCGCAACGGAAGAAGTCGAAATACTACGGTGGGCCGCCATGTGCAGTTTCCAGGTCGATGCAGATGCAGTGGGTGAACGAAGCGCAGGCTGGCGGCAGGCGCCCGGGCGTTCACGCCCTCTCGCATGGCTTCATGGACGAGGCCGCACGAGATCCAAAAAACTGCCAACTAATTTGTAACGGCCGCGTTGGAGCGTCCGGCCAGCACCGGGGCTGGCTGATGCGGCGTCGGCCGGGCCGGGCGCAACAGCCGTCAACGTGGTTGCACCGTCACCCAGTACCGCGTGAGCCGGTGGATTCGCACCGGCAGGTGCCGCTCCAGCGAGGCCAGGATGCGCTCGGTCGGATCGCCGCCCTCCAGCGGCCAGGTGCCGGTGATGCGCAGCCCCGCGACCTCGGGGGCGCAACGCAGGCGGCCGGTGCGGTAGCGGCTCAGCTCGGCGACGAACTGGCCCAGCGGCGTGCGTTCGGCCACGAGCACGCCCTCAGCCCATGAATGGCTGGCCTCGCTCAAGGCCTCAAGGGCCTCCACGCCTGCGCGCGTGAAGACGAGCTGCTGGCCGGCGGCGACCCGCACCGGGGCGCCGGCCGGATCGCCTGTGGGCCGGACCTCCACCGCCCCTTCGCTCACGCCCAGCCGGGTGGCCGGCTCAGCCCCGCGCAGGTCGGCTTCATCGCGGCGCACGGTGAAGCGGGTGCCCACGGGCACCAGGGTGCCCTCCGGCGTCTGCACCACGAACGGACGGCCTTCGCGGTCGCGGGCCGTGGCCACCAGGATTTCCCCGCCGCGCAGCAGGACGCGCCGCTGGCGCGCATCGAAGCGGATGTCCACCGCGGTGGCGGTGTTGAGCATCAGGCGGGTTCCGTCCGGCAGCACGAGGCTGCGGCGCACCCCGGTGGCGGTGCGCTCGTCGGCCAACGCCGCAGCCAGCTCGATTGACCAGGGCAGCTGGCGCTGCGCCAGGTACAGCGCGGTGCCGCCGATGCCCGCCCACGCGAGCGCCTTGAACGCGCGGCGGCGCGGCAGCATGGCCTTGGCGGCCAGCGCCAGGGTCGAGCGGGCCACCGCGGGCTGGACGTGCAGCCGCGTGCCCTGCAGGTGGCCGCCTATGCCTTGCAGCCGTCGCCAGGCGCGTGCGTGCTCGGCGTGGCCGCCCAGCCAGCGCTCGAAGTCGGCCTGGTCTTGTGCCGTCTGCTGGCCGGAGGCCAGGCGCACGTACCAGGCGATGGCCTGGTCGACGGTGCTTTCGGCAATGGGCGGGCCATCGTCGGCTGCAGTCGGCGCGCCGGCGGGCCGGTGGATGCCTGCGTCCATCGGGCCCTTCTTAGGCGGCGTAGAACGCCTTGTAGCAGTGGGCCATGGCACGCGTCATGGCTTTCTGGACGACGTTGACCGTGAGACCCAGCTCTTCGGCGATCTGCGGATAGGTCAGGCCATCGAGCTGTGAGAGCAGAAAGCAGTCACGCACCTGGGCTGGCAACCCGGCCAGCAGGCGGGCCACCTCCTCCAACGCTTCCAGGACCAGATGGCGCTCTTCGGGCGACGGAGCAACGGCTTGCGGATGCGAAGCCAGCGTTTCAAGCCAAGCCTGCTCCAGTGCCTGCCGCCGCCAATGGCTGTTCACCAGGCCGCCGGCGAGGGTTGCCAGATAGGCGCGGGGTTCGTGAATCTGCTCGTCAGCGGACTTCCGCAGCACACGGACAAACGTGTCGTGCGCGATGTCCGCCGCATCAGAGGCGTTGCCTAGCCTGCGGCGCAGCCAACCCTGCAGCCAATCGTGGTGGTCGACGTAAAGGACTTCGATCCTTCGCTGCAGCGCGAACTCGGTGCTTGGCATGGCGTCCCTCCGAGGCAAAGCGAACATAGAAGCAATCGGCGTCTTCGAGAATGAGAATTGTTCTTATTCTATACCACACTGGTACCTGTGTTTTCCTGCTGCAGGAGGCCTGTGGCCTTGCCTTCTGTCCAGCCGCTGGCCAATGGGGCGCAAGCTTCTAAAAGTGGACGAAGCCGGGTGCCTCCAAATGGCGCTTTGAGATCTCCAGGAGCTTGGTGTTGGTGTAGCTTCGGTATTGGCCGAATAGCTCAGATAATTGCCCAAAGCCCGGAAAATCGCAGGCTATGACGCATGACATAAATGCTGAAGTGATTCGAGGCGGGTAATTTCCAGGTTGCTTATATTTTAACGGTAATTATGTTAAATTCAATCGAAAATCCCGAAATCTATCCCATAAAAATCCAAAAACATAAAATTGCATCCCGGTAGGTTCAATTTGATCTTCAGAACTGTTTGCAGTTTCTCGGAGCACGCCACGACGAAAGCACGATCAAGGCTAAGAGATAATAAATTTATACTGGAACTGCAAATTGACGCGCTGCGGAAAAATTTCTCATCGATGCCTTCAATTAATCAATTTGTGAATCCAATTTGTGCGCCGTCTATGCCAAGGAGCAATGACTGAGTTATCAACCCGGCAATTAAAAAGAGTACGTGGCCCGTGAGCTGGCGTAC
>NZ_JAXOJX010000126.1:0-10859 GCF_034427735.1 Azohydromonas lata | reverse complement strand
TTCACGTGCAGCCAATCGTTGCCCTCGCCACCGTCGAGCACATTGGAACCCTGGTCTTCGCTGAGCTGGTCGTTGCCCGCGCCGCCCAGCAGCGTGTCGTTGCCGAAGCCGCCCTCCAGCGTGTCGTCGCCCTCGCCGCCCAGCAGCGAGTCGTCACCCCACTGGCCGTCTATGTGGTTGTCACCGGCACTGCCGGTGATGACGTTGGCCAGCTCGTTGCCCGTGCCGCTGATGTAGTTTGTGCCCGTGAGCTCCAGGTTTTCGACGTTGTCGCCCAGCGTCCAGGAGAGGCTGGAGCGCACGGTGTCCACGCCCGCGTCCGCGTCTTCCACGACGACGTCGCCGTCGTTGTCCACCACGTAGGTGTCGTCGCCGCTGCCGCCCAGCAACGTGTCGAGCCCTGCGCCGCCATGAAGCGTGTCGTTGCCCGCGCCGCCGGACAGCGAGTCGTCGCCCGCGCCGCCATAGACTGCATCCGCGCCACCCAGGGCGTCTATGGTGTCGTCGCCGGTCGTGCCGATCACGGTGTCGTCGTCTTCGGTGACGTCCAGTTGCACCATTGAGGCGGCGATGTCGCCGGCGCTCAACCACGAGCCGTCGGCGAAGCGGACGAACTGCAGCGGATTGAAGCTGTTGGCGGGGTTGTCCCCGTAGAAGAAGCTCTGCACCGTGATGCTGTCGCCGCCGCCTGCCAGGCGAATCACCAGCGTGTCGCCATCGCGGCTGAACATCAAGTCTTCAGCCGCCACCCCTTCCTTGAGCTGCAGCGTATTGCTCTGGGCCGGCGCCCACCAGTAGCCGTTATCGGCCGAGGCAATCGTGTCCTGTCCATCGCCGAAACCGAACACGTAGGTGTCGTCGCCGACGCCACCGTCGATGACGTCATTGCCCGCGCCGCCTTCGAGCGTGTCGTCACCTTGGGCGCCTAGGAGGCTGTCGTTGCCCGCGCCGCCGGCCAGCACGTCGTTGCCCCAGCCACCATCGATGGAATCAGCGCCGCCCAGTCCGTGCAGGCTGTTGTCATCGTTGGTGCCGACGAGCACGTCGGCGCTTTCGGTGCCGGTGAACATGCGGGCCACGATGTCGTCCACGCTCCACGTCAGGCCATCATCGAACACGATGCGCTGCAGGACATTGCCGGTGCTGGACAGATAGTTGTCGTACAGGAAGCCTTGCACCGTGATGCGGTCGCCGCTGTTCAAGAGGCTGACCACCAGCGCGCTGCCGTCACGGCTGAGCACCACCTCGTCAGCCGTCACGCCCGCCTTGAATTGCAGGGTGTTGCCCTGTCCCCACCCGTACCACCAGCTGTCGGAGGTGATGGTGTCCTGGCCGTCGCCGTGGCCGAAAAGGATGAGGTCCTCGCCGTAGCCTCCCAAAACGGTGTCGTTGCCGCTGCCGCCGTCCAGCGTGTCGTTGCCGTTGCCGCCGTCGAGCTGGTCGTCGCCATCGCCGCCTTGCAGGAGGTCGTCGCCGTCCTCGCCCAGCAGGCTGTCGCCGTCGGCGCCGCCGTCCAGCATGTCGTTGCCGCTGCCGCCATGGAGCGTGTCCTGGCCGCCGCCGCCATGAATCGTGTCGTCGCCCGCGCGGCCGTACACGACGTCCGCGCCGTCCAGTGCGTCGATCTCGTCAGCATCCTGGGTACCGGAGAGAGAGTCGGCACCCGCGCTCGGCGGCACCACCAGGCGAGCCTCGATGTCCGCAAGGCTCCAGATCGTCCCGTCGGCAAACGCGATCTGCTGCACGGGGTTGTACGTGTTGCCCGTGTCGTCGTTGGTCAGGAAGTTCTGGATGGTGACGCTGTCGCCGCTGTCCGCCAGGCGGATCACCAGCGCATCGCCATCGCGGCCCAGCGACACGTCGCTCACACCCACGCCGGCCTTCATCTGCAGCGTGTTGAGCCTGTCCGCCTCCCAGCTCCAGTAGTCGGTGTTGGTGATGGTGTCCTGGCCGTCTCCGAAGCCGAACAGGTAGACGTTGTTGCCCGCATGGCCCTTGACGGTGTCGTTGCCCGCGCCGCCGTCCAGGGTGTCGTTGCCGGTGCCGCCCAGGAGCTGGTCGGCACCGGAGCCGCCGAGCAGGAGATCGTTGCCGTCGTCGCCCAGCAGGGTGTCATTGCCCGCGCCGCCGTTGACGGTGTCGTTGCCGCCGTGGGCGGCCACCCAGTCGTCACCGCCCAACGCGTCCACGTTGTCCGCGCCGCTGGTCAGGTCCATGAAGTCGGAGCCCTCGGTGAACGGCGGGAGCACCTTGGCCTCGATGTCGGCGAGATTCCAGATCGTGCCGTCGTCGAACACGATGCGCTGCAGCGGGTTGGCCCCGCTGGTGGCGTCGCTGTTGTAGAGGAAGCCCTGCACCTCGATGCGCTCCGTGCTGTCGGCCAGGCGGATCACCAGCGAGCTGCCGTCGCGGCTGAGCAGCACGTCGGCGGGCGTCACGCCCGGCTTGAACTGCAGCGTGTTGAGATCGGCCCTCCACCACTCCTGCATGGGCAGTACATCCTGCCCGTCGCCGCGGCCGAAGAGCACCACATCGTCGCCATCGCCGCCCCGCAGCGTGTCGTTGCCGGCGCCGCCGTCCAGGGTGTCGTTGCCGTCGTCGCCGGAGAGGCTGTCGTTGCCCGTGCCGCCGTCGAGCACATCGTCGTCCGCGCCGCCCAGCAGCGTGTCGTTGCCGCCGTTGCCCTCCAGCGTGTCGTTCCCGGCGCGGCCGGACACCCAATCCGCTCCATCCAGCGCATCGATCTGGTCGGCACCAGTGGAGCCGGTGATGGTGTCGGCCTGCGGCGTGGGCTCGACGAACAGCTTGGCTTCCATGTCTGCCAGGCTCCAGGCGGTACCGTCATCGAAGCGGATCTCGCGAACCGGGTTGTAGCCGTTGGAGCTGTCCTCGCCGAACAGGAAGTTTTCGACCGTGACTCGGTCTTCGCTGCCCGCCAACTGCAACACCAGCGAGTTTCCTTCGCGGCTTACGGTGACGTCCGCCGCCGCCACGCCCGGCTTGAACTGCAGCCTGGTGAGCGGGTTGTTGTATCCGTATCCGGACCCGTCATAGGTGATGGTGTCCTGGCCATCGCCGTAGCCAAACAGGTAGACGTTGTTCCCCCACGTACCGTTGAGACGGTCGTTGCCGGCACCGCCGTCCAGCGTGTCGTCGCCCTGCCCGCCGTTCAGGGTGTCGTTACCCGAGCCGCCGCGCAGCACGTCGCTGCCGTAACCGTAGTCATACAGGGCGTCGTCCCCGTCACCGCCGTCCATCTGGTCACTGCCATACGAGCCGTACTGCCAGTTGGCGTCCGCATCGCCCTGCCAGAAGAACGATCCATCTTCAAACATCAGAGGATTGCCGCTGAGGTCGGCAGGCTGTATGCCGGCCAGCCTCACCACGTCGCCGCCGAAAGACAGCAGCGTGTCGCCGCCCGCCGCTTCAATGGAAAGCGAGGCAGCGGTGCACCCCGTCGGCAGGACCAGTTGATCCGCCTGGGGGTCGAATCCTTCCAGCGTGCCGTTGGCAATCTCGGTGAAGACGTAAGAGGACATAAGCGTTTGAATTTGAAAGTGGGAGGCCGCTGAGGATCGCGGGCCGCTGCTTGACATGCTGAATGCCGCCTCGGACAGGCGATGCACCACAAAACCTAAACATCAATTGTCAAGCATTTTTTACTTCAGACACACTTTTCACATCAACTTAGCCTCTGAAAGGAAGCCTGGCTCAGGCTGCTTTCTTCAAAAGCGGCTTGAATCACCAGTGGCCAAAAAATGCCATTGCAGATAAGCATTCATAATCTTGGCTAACCAAAACTTCAGCCAAGCGGCCGCCTGCCCATGAGCGTTCCCACCTCCTTGCTGCGCGACCGCCTCACCCGCGCCCACTTGGCCATGGCGCGCGGCTGGTTGCAGGGGCTGGACTTGCGCGTGCTCGCCCAGCGCTACCTGGCCGGCATGGACGGCGAGGACAGCACGGACCTGCGCGTGGCGCGCCACCGGCTGCAGCGCACGCTGGACGAGCTGGCCGCCGCGGCACGCCGCGCCGGGCTGCAGGGCGCCGCCACCCTGGCGCGGCAGGCGGCGCTCATACGCCAGCCCGCAGACGTGCCCTCGCTGGAAGAGTTCGCGCAGCGCTTCGACCCCGACTTCCACTCCCAGCAGGAGCTGCTGGCGCTCTATGAAGCCGAATACGGCCGCGCGCCCGGCGCCGAGGCCGCCCGCCGCGCCGCGCGGCGGCGCGCGCGCCTGGTGGAGCGCCAGTTGCAGCTCATCACCGAGCTCGAAGGCGTGCTCGGCGAAGACCTCACCCCGGCCTCCGCGCTGGCGGCCTGGTTCGCCCCCGGCATCGCTGAGCGGCTGCACCGCGCCGACCTCTTCACCGTGGCGCAACTGGTGGACCGCATGCGCTCGGTGCCGCGGCGCTGGTGGAACGGCATTCCCGGCATAGGCGAGGGCAAGGGCCAGCGCATGCGCCGTTTCATAGAAGCCCACCTCGGCCCCGTCAGCGCGCCGCCGCAGGTGGCGGCGCGCGCGGGCGGCGGGGCGCAAGCCTTGACTGCCGCCCTGGCCGCGGCAGGGACGGCGGCCGGCACCGCGGGCGCCGTGCGCCGCGAGCTGGCCGTGGTGCCGCTGGAGCGGCTGCACGTGCCCGGCGAGCTCAGCGGCGAGGCGGGCACGTTCCGCGCGCCGCTGGAGCGCTGCGCCATCGCCGCGCGCAACGACTACGACGCGGTGCACACCTGGCTGTCCACCAAGTCCTCGGCGCTGACGCAAGCCTCTTACCGCCGCGAGGCCGAGCGGCTGCTGCTGTGGTGCGTGCTGCAGCGGAAAAAAGCGCTCACCTCGCTCACGCTGGACGACGCGCAGGCCTACCGCGACTTCCTGGCCGACCCGCAGCCCGCCTCGCAGTGGATAGGCTCCAAGGGCGTGCCGCGCTTCGCGCCGCTGTGGCGGCCGTTCGCGGGGCCGCTGAAAGCCTCGTCGCAGACGCAGTCGCTGGTGATCCTGCACGGGCTGTTCGAGTGGCTGATCTCCACCGGCTACACCACCGTGAACCCCTTTGCCGGCGTGCGCGTGCGCGCGGCCACGCGCGCCGTGGCGGCCTCCACCACGGCGGCCGACACCACCGGGCTGGAGCACGACCGCGCCAAGCGCAACCGCGTGCTGGCGCGCACGCTGCCCACGCCGGCGCTGCAGGCGGTGCTGGAGGAGCTGCGCGAGCTGGAGCCCGGCGGGCGGCACCGCCGCACGGCGCTGGTGCTGCGCATCCTGGTGAGCACGGGGCTGCGCATCTCGGAGCTGGCCGCCGCGCGGCGCGACCACCTGGAGTGGATTCCCCCCTCCCAGCAGGGCGACGGCGGCTGGGTGCTGCATGTGGTGGGCAAGCGCAACAAGTACCGCGAGGTGCCGCTGCCGGACGACCTGGTGCAGGCCCTGGGCGAGTACCTGGCCGCGCGCGGCCTGCCCGCCGCGCTGGAGGACGTGCCGCCAGGTACTTACCTCATAGGCAAGGTGGACGACCTGTTCGTGAAGCTGCCCAGCGCCGGGCGCATGGACGTGGTGGACGCCACGGGCACCGTGCAGACGATGACGACGCTGGCCGACGGCACGCCCGTGGCGCGGGGCGACGGGGTGCGGCCGCAAACCATCCACCACGATCTGCAGCGCCTCTTCGAGCGCGTGGCGCAGCGCCTGGAAGCCAGGGACAAGCTGGGCGCGCAGCGGCTGCGCCTGGCCTCGGCGCACTGGCTGCGCCACACCAGCGCCAGCACGGCCGTGGCCGCCGGCGTGCCGCTGGACGTGGTGGGCGCGCTGCTGGGCCACGCCAGCCTCACCACCACCTCGCAGTACGTGCACGCCGAGTCGCACCGCGTGGCCAAGGAAATGAAGAAGCTGTGGAAGCAGTTGGGGTGAGGCCGTGAACCTGCGTTTCGTCGAAGCCTTCCATTGGGCCGTCTCGCTCAAGAGCGTGACGCGCGCGGCCGAGAAGCTGCACATCACGCAGTCGGCGCTGTCGGCGCGCATCGCGGCGCTGGAGGAGGAGCTGGGCGTGGTGCTGGTGGACCGGCGCGACAAGCAGTTCCGCCTCACCGTGGCGGGGCAGCGCTTCCACGTGCTGGCGCAGCGGCTGCTGGAGGTGCAGCGCCAGGTGAAGGAGGAAATGGGCAGCAGCGTTGGGCGGCCCATGGCGCTGCGCATCGGGGCCATCGAATCGGTCGTCCACACCTGGCTCACGAGCTGGCTGCAGGAGATGCGCGCCTCGCAGCCGGAGTTCGAGCTGGAGCTCACGGTGGAAACCTCGCCCGTGCTGACCGACCAGGTGCGCCGCGGCGCGCAGGACCTCGTCTTCGCCGCGCTGCCGGCCATGGACGCCTCGGTGCGCACCCGCGCCCTGCCGCCCATGCCCATGGTCTTCGCCGGCCACGCCCAGCACCACACCCGCGCGCGCTACAGCCTGCTGGACCTCTCCTGCATCGAGCTGCTGACCTTCCAGCGCGGCTCGCAGCCCCACCAGTCCGTGCTGGAGCTGTTCCAGCAGCACGGCGTGCCGCTGCCGCGCATGCACGCCATCTCCTCCATCTCGGCCATGGTGCAGCTCGTGGAAGGGGGCTTCGGCATCGCCACGCTGCCCCAGGCCGCCGCCGCGCAACTGGCCCGCCGCGTCCCGCTGCGCCAGCTCGCCACCGAGTTCCAGCTCGCCCCGCTGCCCATACACGCCAGCTACCGCGAAGACCCCACCTCCACGCTCACGGAATCGGTGCTGGCCTCCGCCCTGGACTACCTGGCCCGCAACCCGCCCGCGGCCTGACGCCGCCGCGCCGCGCACCGCCCAGGTGCCGCCGAAAGCCCGCCAGCGCGGGCTTTTTTTCGTCTCTCCGCGGCCCTTTGCAGCCCTTGTGGTTTGCCCGCGCCGCGTCCGCGCTGTCGCCCCGCTGGGGGGTGCACCGCCCTCGTTCACAAGAAATTTCGATGACTCCACTCAGAAATTTCTCGTTGGATGCGTTGGAGCGCAATTTCCAGAATCCGCCCCATCGCCACAGCAGCGGCCCAAGGCAGCCGCCTTACGGAGGAGACCGATGAGCAGCAGCACCCGATTCCCCAACAGCCTCGAAGCCCACGCCGCGGCTTCGAATCTCTCGGCCACCTCCAGCGGCCTGGACGTGCGCCTGGCCGCGCGCAGCGGGCGCCTGGCCACGCACACCAGCGGCCTGGCCGCCGAGTACGTGCAGGGCAACGTCGCCATCCTGCCGGCGGACCTGGCCAATGACTTCCTGCGCTTTTGCCAGCGCAACCCCAAGCCGTGCCCGCTGCTGGCGGTGTCGGAGCCGGGCGACTTCCGGCTGCCGGAGCTGGGCGCCGACCTGGACCTGCGCAGCGACGTGCCGCGCTACCGAGTCTGGCGCCACGGCGAGCTGGTCGATGAGCCCACCGACCTGCGCGAGATCTGGCGCGGCGACCTGGTGAGCTTCGTCCTCGGGTGCTCCTTCTCCTTCGAGCACGCGCTGCTGGCCGATGGCCTGCCGCTGCGCCACGTGCAGCAGGGCCGCAACGTGGCCATGTACCGCACCAACGTCGCCACGCGCGCCGCCGGCCCCTTCCACGGGCCCCTGGTCGTGTCCATGCGCCCGCTCAAGGCGGCCGACGCCATACGCGCCGTGCAGATCACCTCGCGCACGCCGGCCGTGCACGGCGCGCCCGTGCACCTGGGCGACCCCGCGCTGATCGGCATCCGCGACCTCGCCCGCCCCGACTACGGCGACGCGGTGGACGTCGCCCCCGGCGAGCTGCCCGTGTTCTGGGCCTGCGGCGTGACGCCGCAGGCCGCCATCGCCGCGGCCCGCCCGGCCTTCTGCATCACCCACGCCCCGGGCCACATGCTGGTCACGGACCGTCTCAACCGCGAACTCGACAGGGCCTGAGATGAACACTTCCCCTTCCGAGCACCTGGCCGGCCACGCCGCCGCCCAGCAGCCGCCCTCCCCCGCTGCCGCCAACGCCGACAAAGGCCTCTGGCTCCAGCACACCAGCCCCGCCGAGCGGCGCACGCTCACGGCCGCCTTTGCCGGCTACGCGGTCGATGGCTTCGACTACATGATCTACACCTTCCTCATCCCCACGCTGATCGCCGCGTGGAGCATGAGCAAGGCGCAGGCGGGCTACATCGCCACCGGCGCGCTGCTGACCTCGGCCGTGGGCGGCTGGCTCGCGGGCGTGCTGGCCGACCGCCATGGCCGCGTGCGCGTGCTGCAGTGGACGGTGCTGTGGTTCGCCGCGTTCACCTTCCTCAGCGGCTTCACCACCTCGCCGGAGCAGCTGTTCTTCACCCGCGCCATGCAGGGCTTCGGCATGGGCGGCGAGTGGGCCGTGGGCTCGGTGCTGATCGCCGAGACCATCGCCGCGCGCCACCGCGGCCGCGCCGTGGGCCTGGTGCAAAGCAGCTGGGCCGTGGGCTGGGCCGCGTCGGCCCTGGCCTTCTGGGGCATGTACTCGGTGCTGCCGCCGGAAACCGCCTGGAAGGTGCTGTTCTGGATAGGCATCCTGCCCGCGCTGCTCACGCTGTACGTGCGCCGCAACGTCAAGGAGCCGGCGGTCTACGTCGCGGCCCAGGCGCGCCTGCGCGAGACGGGCCAGAAGAGCAACTTCCTGCGCATCTTCCACCCCTCGCTGCTGCGCACCACCGTGCTGGCCAGCCTGCTGGCCGCGGGCATGCAGGGCGCCTATTACTCCGTCACCACCTGGCTGCCCACCTTCCTCAAGACCGAGCGCCATCTCTCGGTGCTGGGCACCTCCACGTACCTGCTGGTGCTCATCGGCGGCTCCTTCGCGGGCTACCTCACCAGCGCGTGGCTGTCCGACGCCATCGGCCGCCGGCGCTGCTTCATGCTGTTCGCGGCCATGGGCATCGTGCTGGTGCTGAGCTACACGCAGATCCCGGTGACGGACTCGCTGATGCTGCTGCTGGGTTTCCCGCTGGGCTTCTTCCTCTCCGGCATCTTTTCCGGCATGGGCGCCTTCCTGTCGGAGCTGTTCCCCAGCGACGTGCGCGGCTCCGGCCAGGGGTTCACCTACAACTTCGGCCGCGCCATCGGCGCCGCCTGCCCGGCGCTGATCGGCGAGCTCAGCAGCAGCCACCCGCTGGGCCAGACCATCGGCTGGGTGGGCGCGGCCTGCTACGCGGTGGTGATCGTCGCCGCGCTGGTGTTGCCCGAGACCCGCGGGCGCGAGCTGTCCGCCGATGCGGACGCGGCGCCATGACGCGGCGCGCCACAGCCGCCCCCTCGCCTGTCCCCACGCCCGCCTCCACGCCTTCCCAGGCCTCCACCTTCATGAGCCCTTCCATGGAAAACAAGCACACCCCCGACCGCTGGCAGTTCTGGATAGACCGCGGCGGCACCTTCACGGACCTGGTGGGCCGCGCCCCCGACGGCACGCTGCACACGCTCAAGCTCCTGTCCGAGAACCCCGAGCAGTACCGCGACGCCGCGGTCGAGGGCATACGCCGCCTGCTGGGCCTGCAGCCCGGCCAGACCATCACGGCCGAGCGCGTGGAGTGCGTGAAGATGGGCACCACCGTGGCCACCAACGCGCTGCTGGAGCGCAAGGGCGACCGCACGCTGCTGGTGACCACGCGGGGCTTTCGCGACGCGCTGCGCATCGCCACCCAGGCGCGGCCGCGCCTCTTTGACCGCCACGTCGTGCTGCCGGAGCTGCTGTACGAGCGCGTCATCGAGGCCGAGGAGCGCGTGGACGCGCAGGGCCAGGTGGTCACGCCGCTGGACGAGGCCGCGCTGCGCGCGCAGCTCCAGCAAGCCTTCGACGCCGGGCTGCGCGCCTGCGCCATCGTCTTCCTGCACGGGTATCGGGCCACGGCGCACGAGCTGGCGGCCAAGGCGCTGGCGCGGCACATCGGCTTCACGCAGGTGTCGGTCTCGCACGAGGTCAGCCCGCTCATGAAATACGTGCCGCGCGGGGACACCACGGTGGTGGACGCCTACCTGTCGCCCATCCTGCGCCGCTACGTGGAGCAGGTGGCGTCGCAGATGCCGGGGGTGCGCCTGTTCTTCATGCAGAGCTCCGGCGGCCTCACCGAGGCCCGCCGCTTCCAGGGCAAGGACGCCATCCTCTCCGGCCCCGCAGGCGGCATCGTGGGCATGGTGCGCACGGCGCTGGCGGCCGGGCACGGCAAGGTGATCGGCTTCGACATGGGCGGCACCAGCACCGACGTGTCGCACTTCGCGGGCGAGTTCGAGCGCGCCTTCGACACCGAGGTGGCCGGCGTGCGCATGCGCGCGCCCATGATGAGCATCCACACCGTGGCGGCGGGCGGGGGCTCCGTGATCCGCTTCGACGGCGCGCGGCTGCGCGTGGGCCCGGAGTCCGCCGGCGCCAACCCCGGCCCGGCCAGCTACCGCCGCGGCGGCCCGCTGGCCACGACGGACGCCAACGTCCTGCTGGGCCGCATCCAGCCGGACTTCTTCCCGCACGTCTTCGGCCCTACGGCCAGCCAGCCGCTGGACCGCGCCGTGGTGGAGCAGCGCTTCACGGAGATGGCGCAGGCCATGTCCGAGGCCGCGGGCAAGCCGGTCACGGCCGAGGAGGCCGCCGCGGGCGCGCTGCAGATTGCCGTGGGCGCCATGGCCAACGCCATCAAGCGCATTTCGGTGGCGCGGGGCTACGACGTGACGGCCTACACGCTGCAGTGCTTCGGCGGCGCGGGCGGCCAGGCCGCCTGCCTGGTGGCCGATGCGCTGGGCATGACGCGCATCCTCGCCCACCCCTTTGCCGGCGTGCTCAGCGCCTACGGCATGGGGCTGGCCGACCAGATCGCGCTGCGCGAGGCCTCGCTGGAGCTGGCGCTGGACGCCGCGGGCC
>NZ_JAXOJX010000125.1:0-11032 GCF_034427735.1 Azohydromonas lata | reverse complement strand
TCCGTTGCGGAGTTGACGAATAGACCGGCGCTGTCGTCCTCAGTGCTTCCTTCGGTTGCTCGTGGGTCTTCTTTTGAAGCTCCCTCGAAGCCGGAGTCGGGCTGCGCGCAGCCTCTCCATCGCAATGCCCGTGCCAAGCCTGTGGTCACTGGGTAAGTAATTGATTCGATTGGGAAAACACGGTTTTGTCGGTGTCTGGTCGACGGCGTTGGGGCTTCGACGGATTTGTTTGAAATCCGACAAAGCACGGCGTGCCGGCGGCCATTGCGCACATGACGCCGCTCAATTCCCACCGTGGTGATTGGAGATTTCTCCGGGTGCGCCACAGGCTTGCGCTGTGCGGCCCGGGTCGGCCTTGGCTGGTACGGCTGTTGCATGAGCACCGGGCATGAGCGCTCATATTCCCGTTGTCTGCAGCACCCGCAATCCGCACCTGGAGCGGTTGGGCGGGCCCGAGGCCGTGAAGAAGTTGGTGGATGCCTTCTACCTGGCCATGGATACGCGCGAGGACGCGCGCACCATTCGCGCCATGCACGAGCCCGACTTGGGGCCGACCAAGGCCATCCTGGTGAAGTACTTCATCGAATGGATGGGCGGCGAGAAGGTCTACTCGGCCGACCGCGGCTCACCCATGCTGCGCCGCCGCCACCATCCCTTTGACATCGACGCCGCCGCGCGCGATGCCTGGATGGCCTGCATGCGCCAGGCGCTGGCCGAAACGTGCCCCGACGAAGGCTTGCGCCAGGAGCTTGATGCGGCGTTCTGGAAGATCGCCGACCACATCAAGAACACCATCTGACGGCCTTGAAGCCCGCCACTGCCCCAGCCTCGCCCGGTGCGGCCGCAACGCCGGCGCCCACGGCCGAAGGCCGCGTGCGTGCCTACCACCAGCGCACCAAGCACCACCTGCAGCGCTACGCGGCCGGTCCCGAAACGCTGGACTGGGACGCGCAGCCCGACCCTTTCCGCCGCTGGGCGGGCGCTGTGGTGACGATGCTGCCGCTGCCGGCTGCGACATTGGCGCAAGGCGAATCGCCCGCCTGGGAAGCGCTTTTTCGCGAAGGCGCCGTGCCGCCGCGCCCGGCGGACCGCAACGCCATAGGCCTGCTGTTCGAGCTGAGCTTCGCGCTGGCCGCATGGAAGCAGCATGGCCCCGACCGCTGGGCCGTGCGCGTCAACCCCTCCAGCGGCAACCTGCACCCTACCGAGGCCTACCTGCTCGCCCAAGGCGTGCGCGGCCTGGACGACGGCCTCTACCACTACGCACCGCGTGAGCACGCGCTGGAGCGGCGCGCGCAGGCCCGTGCCGCCGCCGGCGAGGGAACGCGGCTGTGGATAGGCCTCGCCTCCATTCACTGGCGCGAAGCGTGGAAGTACGGTGAGCGCGCCTTCCGCTACTGCCAGCTCGATGCCGGCCATGCGTTGGGCGCCTTGCGCTACGCCGCCGCCGTGCTGGGCTGGCGCGCACGCGTGGTCGAGGGCCTGGGCGATGCCGAACTGGCCGCGCTGCTGGGCCTGGACCGTGACGGCGATTTCCAGGACGCCGAGCGCGAGGCGCCGGATTGCCTGGTCGAGCTGCTGCCCGCCCCTGCGGCGCCGGCCGGCGCCGCGCCTGATCCGGCCCAGTGGCTCATGGCCGGCACCTGGCTCGGCAAGGCCAACCGGCTGGACAAGCACCCCATGTACCGCTGGCCCGTCATCGCCGATGCGTCGGCTGCGTCGTCGCGGCCGCAACTTGAATCCGCCTGCGCCGGCGTGCCGGACGCGCGGCCGCCGGACATCCCGGACGCGCCGGCCGCCGCCGAGCCGGCCGTCGAGATCATTCGCACCCGGCGCAGCGCCCAGCGCTTCGACCGCCGCGCCGTCATGCCGCTTTCGGCGCTGGCCCGCCTGGTGCGAGCCCTTGTGACCGCTGCCTTGCCTTGGGACCTGCTGCCCGGCCCGGCGCGCATCCACCCCGTGCTGTTCGCCCACCGTGTGGAGGGCCTGGCGCCCGGCGCCTACGTGTTGCCGCGCAGCGCAGCCGGCGAAGCCCTGCTGCGCTCGGCGCTGGGCGCCGGCATGGAGTGGCTGCCCGTGGACGGGCTGCCGCTGTGGCGCCTGGCCGAGAACCCCGCGCTGGCCGGCACGCTGCGCACCATCAACTGCCACCAGGCCCTGGGCAGCGACGCCACGCTGGCCGTGGCCATGCTGGCCGAGTACGACGGCGCCCTGGCCGGTGCTCCCTGGAGCTACCGCGACCTGCTCGCCGAAGCCGGCCTGCTGGGCCAGGTGCTGTACTTGGAGGCGCAAGCCTGCGGCTTCAACGGCACGGGCATTGGCTGCTACTTCGACGACGCGCTGCACGAGCTGCTGGGCATGGAAGGCACGCGCCTGCAGTCGGTCTACCACTTCACCATCGGCGCGGGCCAGCACGACCCGCGCATCCAGAGCACACCGCCCTACGCCGGGCGAGAGGAGTACGCATGGACGCCAGAGCCTTCCAACGCCTGAGTGCCGCGCAGGCGCAGGCGTGGTTGAACGCGCACCCCGATGCGCTCATCCTCGACGCACGCGCCGCCCGGCACCACGCCGCAGCCCACCTGAGCGGCAGCGTGCGCCTGGACGGGCGCAACCACGAGATGCTGCTGCTGCGCGAGCCGCGCTCGCGCCCCGTGTTCGTCTACTGCTACCACGGCAACGCCAGCCAGACCTACGCGCAGATGTTCGTGGACTTCGGCTTCCAGCAGGTCTGCGACCTCATGGGCGGCTTCGAGGCCTGGGAGCGCCGGCAATCGCACGAGGCCCAGGCCCTGTGGCTGGCCGAATGGCTGCAGCGCCAGGGCTTCGAAGGGCTCAACACGCCCGGCAGCCACGGCAACACGCCGCTCATGCATGCGGCGTGGAAGGGCGAAACGGCCGTCGTGGAAGCGCTGCTGGGCTGCGGCGTGGAGCTGCACGCCGTCAACGGCGACGGCAACACCGCCCTGTGGCTGGCCTGCGTGGCCAACGACCCCGACCTCGTGGCCGCTCTGGTGGCGGCCGGCCTGGACATCAACCACGCCAACGCCACCGGCGCCACCTGCCTGATGTACGCCGCCTCCAGCGGCAAGCCCGCCATCGTCCAGCGGCTGCTGGAGCTGGGCGCCGACCCCGCCCTCCAGTCCCAGGACGGCTTCACCGCCCTGGACATGGCCGCCTCGCTGGAATGCCTGCGCCTGCTGCGCGCGGCCACGCCGCGTGCTTCCCCGCGCCCCGCCAGCGCTTCCCTTTCCCCCACCAACGCTTGAGGCCGACATGCCCCTCTACGACTACCACTGCCCCGCCTGCGGCCAGGACTTCGAGCTGCTGGTGCGCTCCAGCACCACCCCGGCCTGCCCCCACTGCGCCTCCACCGGGCTGGAGCGCCAGGTCTCGCTGACCGCGCCCCAGGGCAAGATCAAGGCCATCATCGCCTCCAACCGCCGCGCCGCGGCCCGCGAGGGCCACTTCAGCAACTACAGCGCCTCCGAGCGCAACAAACTGCTCAAGGGCTGAGGAGCGCCGCCATGGACATGGTCTACAAAGCCCAGATGCTCACGCAGGGCGGCCGCAGCGGCACCATGCAGAGCGAGGACGGCAGCTTCAAGCTCAAGCTCGCCGTGCCCGCCTCCATGGGTGGCAAGGGCGACGGCCCCAACCCCGAGCAGCTCTTCGCCGGCGCCTTCGCCGCCTGCTTCGAGCACTCCGTGCGCCACATCGCCCGCAAGAGCCACGCGCCGCTGCGCGGCTGCTACGTCGAGGCCGACCTCTCGCTCTACGTCACCTTCGAGGACACCTACAAGATGGCCTTGACACTGGTCGTGCACATGGCCGGCCCGCTGGACCAGGCCTCCGCCGACGACCTGCTGCAGCGCGCCAAGGGCATCTGCCCCTACGTGGACGCCACCAAGAACAACATCACCCTGAACCTGAGCGCGGTGCTCGACACCCCGCCCGCCGCATGAGCACCGACACCACCGAAGCGCAACGCACCGTCCGCTGCTTCCTGACCTACAGCGGCATCAAGCTGCCGCTGCAGCTCAGCCAGGAGCTGGACATGGCCTCCCTGCGCCACCGCAACACCTATTTCCGCGCCGAGTACGACGCCCAAGGGCGCATGCGCCGCTGCGACAAGATGGTCTACGGCGAGGTCGAGATGCGCCACGATTACCGCTACAACGACGACGGCACGCTGCGCGAAGCCATCGTCACCTCGTCCGACGAGGACGAGCCCCAGGTCCTGACTTTCTGACGGACTCCCGGCCCTGACCCGCCGCCCTTGCGCCGGGTCAGGGCCCAGGGCCTTGAGCCTACTTCCTGACGCCGCTGCCCAGCGCCGCGGCGATGGCCTCGGCCCGCGCCTGCAGCGCCGCGTCCTCGTCCAGCCCGGCCACGTCGGCCGCGCGGCTGGCGGCCAGGGCCAGCCTGATGCGGTCGGCCTTGACGTACTCCTCGGCATGGTGGCCTTCGAACGCGGCCCAATCGCAGGTGCACAGCAGCAGCAACTGCTCCAGGCGGGCCGGCTGCTGCCGGGCCTGCACCCGCTCCAGCAGCACGGCGATGGGGCCGGCGCGCATGTCGCTGGCGCGGTGTATGCGGTCGCACTCGTCCACCGCCAGGTGCGCCAGCGCCACGGCATCCGCCGGCACCGCCGCGCGCCTGGCCAGCGCTTCGATGGCCGCGTGCGCGCGCTGATCGTGCTTGTGGTGGTGCGGCCAGATCTCGCGCGGCGTGCCGGCCTTGCCCACCTTGTGCATCAGCGCCGCAAAGCGCAACGCCAGCGGCGCGTTCACGCGCGCGGCCTCGTCTATGAAGCGCCACTGGTGCAGGCCGACGTCCACCCACTCCGGCCCGTCCGACAACTGCGGCACGCCGAACAGGCCGTCAAGCTCCGGCAGCAATTGCGCCAGCGCGCGCGACAGCCGCAGCGCTTCGAAGGCAGCCGAGGGACGCGGCGCCATCAGCGCCGTGGCCAGCAGTGCCCAACGCGCCGGGCGCGTCATGCGCCGCAGCCGGCCGGAAGCTGCCGCCAGGGCCAGCATCGTGACGTGCACGGCATCGGGCGGGTAAGCGCTGCTCTGTTCCAGGCAGAACAGCAGGTCGTCGTCGGGGCGAATCGTGTTCATTGTCGGGTTTGCGACAGGGTCAGTCCGGTGTCATGTCGGGCTGCAGCAGCACCTCGTCGGGCTGGCCGCCCACGCCGGGCAGCCATTGCAGACAGCCCAGGGGCGAGAGGCCGCCATCGCCTTCGAGCAGCACCGTGGCGCTGGCCGGCAGCGAGGCCAGCGCCTGCATGAGTTGTTGTACCGTCATCCACAGGTCTCCAAGGTTTGGCGCCCCAGGCGGGAAAGCAACATCGGGGCCCACCGCGGAGCGCAATGCGTTCCTTCATCCAAGCAAAAAGTCCCTATCGGGAAGTGATTTGCTGGGGTCTTATGGCCGAGCTTGCCTGTTGGGTTTTGACTTGGGTTAATTTTGTGGCTCCCGCAACTACCACGTGGAGCCCTTCATGTCTTTGCCTTCGATCAACATCGCCGCTGAATCCGCCGCTGCCCCGGCTGGCCGCTATGTGTCCGCCGAAGTGGCCGAGCAACTGGAGCAGTCGCTGTCGCAATTGACCTGGCACGTGCTGTACGGCAAGGCCATAGACGCTTCCGGCCTGGCCGTGGCTGCCGAGCACCTGCTGGGCTCGTTCAAGGCCAAGGCGGCCTCCTGACGCGCCGCGCATTCGCTCTGACAGACTCCTTTGCAGGCCATGCCCTTTGACGGGGGCATGGCTCTTTTCATGTCCACCCGCATCGCGCCAAGCCCGTGATGCCGGCGCCGGCATCGGCGCCAGGCGGGAGGCGCCAGGCGGGAGGCGGGAGGCGGGATCAGGCCTGCTCCAGCGCCTGCGTGATGTGCCGCAGCGCCGTGCAATGGCGCTCGCCGTGCGCCCACAGCGCGTCGCGCAACTGGCCTGCCTGCCCGGCGGTGAGGCCGCGCTCCAGCGACGCCGCGAAGGCCTCCAGCGGGCTGTGCATGGTGCGGCCCTGCCAGGACAGCGAGAACTCGTGCGCACCCGCCTGCGGCGCCACGGCCTTGAACACCGAGCGCAGCGACCACGAGCCGGCCATGGCCGGGTGGTAGTAGTGGTCGCGCAGCAGCGCGAAGAGGTCCACGAAGCGCGGCAGCAGCGCCTCTAGGGCGGGTGCCAGGTCGTCGAAGCGCTGCGCCAGCTCGCGTATGCGGTTGCGCTCGAAACCGGCGTTGTAGGCGAACAGCGGCCCTTCGCGGCCCAATTGCTCTACCAGCGAGGCGGCAAAGGCGCGGCGCGGGTCGCCGTCCGGGCCGGCCAGGAAGCCCGCGTGCCGCACCGTCCCGTCTTCCTGTGCCAGCGCGCAGCTCCACTGGAAAGGCAAGGCCTGGTAGGGCTGCGTGCCCGCCCACGGCGGCACGGCAAAGCCTATGGTTTCGAAGCGCAGCCAACGCCGCGGCCCGGCCAGCGTCCGCAGCGCGGCGCCGGCACCCGGGTCCAGCACCGGCTCGCCGTGCTTGACCGCGCGCGCGGCGCGGCGGTGGCGTTCGGCCATGAGCCTGTGCTGCGGCACGCTGCGCAGGTCCACGTAGCCTTCGGCGCGCAGCTCCGCCGCCAGCTCGCGGCCCACGATGTCCAGGCTGTACGCCGGGTCCGCCAGCGTGGGCTCCACGGCGGGCACGCCGCAGCGGTCAATGGCGTCGCACAGCCCGCCACCGGCGGCCGGGGCGCCGCACGGGGCGCCCAGGGGCACGGGCGGCATCTGCGCGCGCTCGCAGCGGCGCATGGCCACGATCCAGTCGCCCACGGGCCGCGTGCCCAGCACAGGTGCCAGGTCCACCTCGCGGTACAGGCCCGCGTAGCAGCCGTGGCCGGGATAGACGAAAGCCGTGTCCACCAGCATCAGCCCCGCGCTTTGCACCCGCAGCGCGTTGCGCGAAAGCACGTGCGCCCACAGCGCCACGGCGTCCACGTCCGCCTCGCTGCCCGCGGTGGCGTGGCGCACGCGAAACAGCTTGAAGCCGGCGCTGCCGCGCGTGAGCAGGTCCACGCGCACGCGCACGCCCTCGTCGCTGGCGAAACAGGCGCCGGCAATGCCCCAGGCCTCGTCCTGCGCGCCCACGTCCACCACCAGCCGCTCGGTGAGGTCGATGGCGGCCTGCCATTCGTCATCGCCGGCGGGCGCCTCGATGCTGACCAGCGCGGGGCAGCAGGCCCGCAGCGCCTGCGTGGCGGCGGGGCCGTCCACCATGCGGTCCGCGCCCGGTTCGGCTGGCGCCTGGGGCGCTTCGGCGTTGCCGTGGCGGTGCAGCCAGAAGCGCCGTGCGCACGCGCGCCAGCGGCGCAAGTCTTCTTCGTCCAGCGGGGAAACCTGCTCGGCCAAGGGGGCCTGTTCCGTGAGATCCATGAGAGCCTTCACAAGAAACGCTGCGTGCAGCGTGAACCGTACAAACGTGACAAGGCCGCGTCCGGCGTGCGGTCGTGAAGTGATCCAATGCAAGACTTATGCACGGGGGCAGGTTGAGACAGCTCAAGTTGCGCAGGCCACGAAGTCTCTAACTTTGGGCCCACCATGCACCCTTCCCGAGAATTTTTCCAGGCGCTGCACCGCGCATTCGACACCACCTTGGTCGACGGCGCGCGCGCGCCGCTGCTGCTCGATGCCCTGCTGGGGCAGGCCTTCGACAGCTTCGCGGGCAACGTGGCCATCCAGTGCGAGGACGAGCCGCCGCTGGCCTGCGGCAAGGGCTGCGCCACGTGCTGCACCTTGCGCGTGGGTGCGACCGCACCGGAAGTGCTGCTGGTGGCGCGCTTCCTGCGCGCGGTGACGCCGCGGCTGCTGGAGCGCGGCATAGACCTCGTGGCCACGCTGCGCGAGGCCGATGCGCAGACCGCCGGCCTGACCGAGGCCGCGCGCGTGCGGCTGCGCCAGCGCTGCCCCTTCATCGCGCAGGGCGCCTGCGTCATCTACGCCGTGCGCCCGCTGGCTTGCCGCGGGCACGCCTCGCACGACTTGAAGGCCTGCGTGGACGCGGCCTCCGGCCGCGTGCTGCAGGTGCCCTACAGCGAAGGCCACCGCCGCGTGCGCTCGCTGGTGCAAAACGCCATGCAGTCCTCGCTGCGCAGCGCCGGCCTGGCCTGGGGCGTGTACGAGCTCAACCGCTCGCTGCTCATGGCGCTGGACGACGCCGGCAGCGAACGCCGCTGGCTCGATGGCGAGGACGTCTTTGCCTCTGCCGCGCTCAACGACGTGCCGGCCGACGAAATGGCCGCGGCCTTTGACGCGCTGCGCCCGCAGTAAGCGCTGCGCCCACCGCGCCGCGGCTCAGCCCGGCACTTCCAGGCGCGGCTGCAGCAGCACCACGTCCGTCTGCGGCAGCGCGACGCAGGGCAGCGTGCAGCCCTCGGCCTTCTCGTCCGGCGACAGTCCCGGCCACTCCACGCGGTAGCGCACGCTCCCCTCCACGATGCGGGCCAGGCACTCGCGGCAGGTGCCGTTGCGGCAACTGCTGCGCAGCTTGATGCCCTGGGCCAGCGCCGCCTCCAGCAGCGTGCGGCCCTCCTCCACCGGCACGGTGCGGCCCAAGGGTTCTATGCGAAGGCTTCGTTGCGTGGACATCTGAGGGCTTTCCTCAGGCCGGCTCGCGCAGCCAGGTGCTCAAACCCTCGGCCACCAGGCTGTGGGCGCGGCCAAAGCCGCCTATGAGCCGGGCCGACACCGGCTGCAGCGCGAACATGCCGAAGTCGCCCAGCTCGAAGGTTTGGGCCGAATCGGGAAAGCGCGCCAGGTACAGCGCCTTGGCGGCGGCGTAGTCCCCGCCCTCGCGCGGCAGCGGCACGGCGTCGGCCTGCAGCGACACCCGCGGCAGCGCCTGCGCGGGCCAGGGGCCGCCGTCGGCGGCCGTCACCAGCAGGCCCACGCGCGGGTGCTCCAGCAGGTCGCGCGTGTGCGTGGCCAGGCCGCTGACGTGGATGAACAGCCGCGTGTCCTGCGCCGGCAGGACGAAGGGCACCATGGAAACCGCAGGTTCGCCGCGGTGCAGTGTCGCCAGCGCGGCCACGGGGCGTTCGGCCAGCAGACGGCGCAGCAGGGAGGAGGTGTCGGCATCCATGGGCCGGATTGTGGGCCACGCCCGCGCGGCCCCTGCCGCTCAGATCTGTATGCGCGTGCCCAGCTCCACCACCGCGTTGTCCGGCAGCCTGAAGAAGTCCGCGACGCTGGCGGCGTTGCGGCTCATGGCCGCGAACAGCCGCTCGCGCCAGCCGGCCATGCCCGCGCCCGGCGTGGGCACCACCGTCTCGCGGCTGAGGAAGTAGCTGGTCTCGAAGGGCGGCAGCCGCAGCCCCTGCGCCTCGCACAGCGCCAGCGCCCGCGGCACGTCCGGCGGCTGCATGAAGCCGAAGTGCAGCGCCACGCGCCAGAAGCCGTGGTCCAGCGCCCGCACCTCGGCGCGGCGCGCCTCTTCCACCCAGGGCACGTCGTGGAACACCACCGTCAGCACCACGTTGCGCGCGTGCAGCACCTGGTTGTGCTTGAGGTTGTGCAGCAGCGCGTGCGGCACCGTGGCCGGGTCGGCCACCGGGTACACGGCGGCGCGGTCGGCGCGGCGCGACACCGAGGCGCCCAGTCCTTGCACGAAGCCCTCCAGCGGCAGCCCCTCGCTGCGGATGCTCTGCAGCAGCAGCTCCCGCCCGCGGGCCCAGGTGCTCATGAGCGTGAACAGGCCCAGGCCCACCGCGAAGGTGAACCAGCCCCCGTCCAGGAACTTCACGCTGCAGCCGGCCACCAGCAGCGTGTCCACGACCAGGAAGAAGCCCGTGGCCGAGAGCGCCACCGCGCGCGGCAGCCCCCAGCCGTGGCGCACCACGAAGTAGGTCAGCACGGTGGTCACCAGCATGGTCACCGTCACCGCGATGCCGTAGGCGCCCGCCAGCGCCGAGGAGCTGCCGAAGCCCAGCACCACGGCGGCCACGCCGGCCAGCAGCGCCCAATTCACCGCCGGGATGTAGATCTGCCCCGCCTCGCGCGCGGAGGTGTTGCGCAGCGCCATGCGCGGCAGGAAGCCCAGTTGCATGGCCTGCTTGGTCATGGAATAGGCGCCGGAGATCACGGCCTGCGAGGCGATGATGGCCGCCAGCGTCGCCAGCACGATGGCCGCCGGCACCCACTGCGGCGCGAACAGGCGGAAGAACGGGCTCTCCAGCGCCGAGGGGTCGCGCAGCAGCAGCGCGCCCTGGCCCAGGTAGTTCAGCGCCAGCGCCGGCAGCACCAGCGCCGTCCAGGCCAGCCGTATGGGCGCGCGGCCGAAGTGCCCCATGTCCGCATACAGCGCCTCGGCCCCGGTGATGGCCAGGACGATGGCGCCCACCGCCGCGAACACCTGCCAGCCGCGCTCCTGCAGGAAGGCCAGCGCGTGCAGCGGGTTGAGCGCGGCCAGGATGGCCGGCTCGTGCGCCACCTGCTGCACGCCCGTGGCTGCCAGCGTCAGGAACCACAGCGTGATGATGGGGCCGAACGCCACGCCCACCGCCGCCGTGCCCAGCCGCTGCGCCGCGAACAGCGCCGCCAGCACCGCCAGCGACACGGGCACCACCCAGGGCTGCAGCGCAGGCGAGGCCACCTGCAGCCCCTCCATGGCGCCCAGCACCGAGATGGCCGGCGTGATCACGCCGTCGCCATAGAACAGCGTGGCGCCGAACAGCCCAAGCAGCAGCAGCGCGCGGCGCCGGCGCGGGTGGGCGCGCACCGCGTGCGCGGCCAGCGCCGTGAGCGCCAGCGCCCCGCCCTCGCCGCGGTTGTCCGCGCGCAGGATGAGCACCACGTACTTGAAGCTGACGATGAGCATCAGCGCCCAAAAGATGGCCGAGCACGCGCCCACCACGTGCACCGCGTCCAGCGGCACGCCGGTGGCGGGCTGGAAGACCTCCTTGAGCGTGTACAGCGGGCTGGTGCCTATGTCGCCGAAGACCACGCCTATGGCGCCCAGCGTGAGCGCGGGCAGGCCGTGGCGGGCC
>NZ_JAXOJX010000124.1:0-12154 GCF_034427735.1 Azohydromonas lata | reverse complement strand
CTCCATCGTCATCGTCCCGGCGCGCTGGTTCGCCAATTGAGCGTTGAGCGTGCAACGGCCGGCGCCTGCCCAGGCGGCCGGCCCTGTCAGCCCGAGATTTCCTTGAAGCGTTGAGCGCTTTCCCATACCAAGTCCAGGAGACCCTCTCCATGAAGTTCGCCCGTCGTTCCCTGGTGGCCGTGGCTGCCGCCGCCCTGCTGCCCGTGATGTCCCACGCCGCGGACATCAAGGAGCACACCATCAAGTTCGCGTTCCAGAACCCCAAGGAGCATCCGCAGGGCCAGGGCGCGCAGAAGTTCGCCGACCTGGTGTCGCAGAAGTCCGGCGGCAAGATCACCGTGAAGCTGTTCCCCGGCGGTACCTTGGGCGGCGACGTGCAGACCGTCTCCGCGCTGCAGGGCGGCACGCTGGAGATGACGGTGCTCAATGCCGGCATCCTGCAGTCGCAGGTCAAGGAGTTCGCGGTCTACGACTTCCCCTTCCTGTTCAACACCGCGCAGGAGGCCGACGCCGTGACCGACGGCGCCTTCGGCAAGAACCTCTTCGCCAAGCTGGAGCCCAAGGGCCTGGTGGGCCTGAACTACTGGGACCTGGGCTTCCGCGACCTGACCAACAGCAAGCGCCCCGTGGGCAAGGCCGATGACATCGCAGGGCTGAAGATCCGCGTCATCCAGTCGCCCATCTACATCGACCTCTTCAACGCGCTGGGCGCCAACGCCACGCCCATGCCCTTCCCCGAGGTGTACCCGGCCCTGGAGCAGAAGGCCATCGACGGGCAGGAGAACCCGGCCACCGTCATCCGCGCCAACAAGATCAACGAGGTGCAGAAGTACCTCACGCTCACGCACCACATCTACAACACGCAGGCCGTGATCGTGAGCAAGAAGTTCTGGGACAAGCTCACCGCCGACGAGAAGGCCCTCATCACCGACGCCGCCGCGCAGGCCACCACCTTCCAGCGCGGCATCTCGCGCACCCAGGCCGACGTGGCGCTGGACGACCTGAAGAAGGCCGGCATGCAGGTCACGGAGCTGCCCACCGCCGAGGTCGCCAAGCTGCGCGCCAAGGTGAAACCCGTCATCGACAAGCAGACCGCCGTGGTCGGCGCCGACACGCTCAAGGCGCTCAACGCCGAGATCGCCAAGGTCCGCAAGTAAGCCGTGCGCTTTGAGGGGCGGCCTCGGCCGCCCCTTTTCTTTGCCTCATTCCCCTTTTGACGCAGTACCCCGCCATGTCCTCCTCCTCTCCCATCACCTTTCCGAACGACAAGCTGCTCGTGGGCCTGATTGGCGCGGGCATCCAGCGCTCGCTCACGCCCGCGATGCAGGAGGAGGAGGCCCGCCACCACGGCCTGCGCATGCACTACCAGCTCATCGACCTGGACGTCACGAAATCCGGCCCCGAGCTGCTGCCCACGCTGCTGGCCGCCGTGCGCACCATGAGCTTCGCGGGGCTGAACATCACCTTCCCCTGCAAGCAGGCCGTGATTCCGCTGCTGGACGAGCTCTCCGACGAGGCCCGCGCCATGGGCGCCGTCAACACCGTGGTGCACCGCGACGGCAAGCTCATCGGCCACAACACCGACGGCTCCGGCTGGTCCTGGAATTTCCAGCGCGCGCTGCCCGACGCCGACCTCTCCCGCGTGCTGCTGCTGGGCACGGGCGGCGCGGGCTCGGCCATCGCCCACGCCGCGCTGCGCATGGGCGTGCAGGAGCTGCGCCTCTATGACGTGGACCCGGCACGTGCCCAAGCGCTGGCCGCCGAGCTCAACCGCCTCTACGGCGCCGGCCGCGCCGTGGCCGTGGCCGAGATCGCCGGTGGCATCGCCGACGCGTCCGGCCTCATTCACGCCACGCCCATGGGCATGGACAAGATGCCCGGCCTGCCCCTGGCCGAGGAATTGCTGCGCCCCGAGCTGTGGGTGTCCGAGGTCGTGTACTTCCCGATCGAGACCGCGCTGCTCAAGGCCGCCCGCGCCAAGGGCTGCCGCACGGTGGACGGCGGCGGCATGGCCGTGGGCCAGGCCGTGGGCGCCTTCAAGCTGTTCACGGGCCGCGAGCCGGACGCCGCGCGCGTGGACGCGCACTTCCGCCGGCTGCTGGCCGAGCGCGCGTCCTGAGGCTGTTCTTTCCATTCACACAAACAGCCTCGTCACACCCGCGAAAGCGGGTGTCCACGAATACCGGGCGGCGTCCCAGCCCGCGTGGACGCCCGCTCCCCGCCCGCGCGGGGACAGGCCCCGCGGGCATGACGGGGTGAGGAGCTTCCCGCCCATGCGCCGATCCATCGCCACGGTCTCTCTCTCCGGCACGCTGCGCGACAAGCTGCAGGCCATTGCCGCCGCGCGCTTCGACGGCATCGAGCTGTTCGAGCCGGACTTCACCACCGCGCGCATGTCCGCCGCGGAGATGCGCCAGCGCTGCGACGACCTGGGCCTCAAGGTCGAGCTGTTCCAGCCCTTCCGCGACTTCGAGGGCATGCCCCAGGCCGCCTTCGAGCGCAGCCTGGCGCGCGCGGAAGTGAAATTCGACCTGATGGAAGCCCTGGGCTGCCCCATGGTGCTGGTGTGCTCCAACACCTCGCCGCTGGCGCTGCCGGATGCGCAGCTCGCCGCCGAGCAGCTTCATCAGCTCGCCGAGCGCGCCGCGCGGCGCAACCTGCGCATCGGCTTCGAGGCGCTGGCCTGGGGCCGCCACGTCAACAAGTGGCGCCAGGCCTGGGACATCGTCCAGCGCGCCGACCACCCGCACCTGGGCCTGATCGTGGACAGCTTCCACACGGCCTCGCTCAAGGACAGCCCGCAGGGCATCGCCGACGTCGGCGAAAAGCTGTTCTTCGTCCAGATGGCCGACGCGCCGCTGATGGGCCTGGACGTCATCGACTGGGCGCGCCACCACCGCAACTTCCCCGGCCAGGGCCAGTTCGACGTGGTGGGCTTCTTCGAGCAGTGCGTGCGTGCCGGCTACAGCGGGCCGCTGTCGCTGGAAATCTTCAACGACGTCTTCCGCGCCACGCCCAACCGGCGCATCGCGGTGGACGCCATGCGCTCGCTGCTGTGGCTGGAAGGCGAGGTCCGCCACCGCCTGGAGCAGGCCCCGGCCGAGGACGCCGCTGCGGCGCGCGCCCTGCAAAGCCAGGTGCTGTTCGACCCGCCGCCCGTGCCCGCTTTCCAGGGCATCAGCTTCATCGAGTTCGCGGTGGACGGCACGCATGCCGAAAACCTGGGCCAGCTGCTGCGCACGCTGGGGTTCAGCTTCGCGGGCCGCCACCGCTCCAAGGCGGTGACGCTGTTCCGCCAGGGCGGCGTGAACCTGGTGCTCAACCAGCAGGCCACGCCGGCGGCGCGCGAGCGTTTCAGCCTTCAAGGCCCCTCGGTGTGCGCGCTTGGGCTGCGCACCGACGACCCCGCGGGCGCACTCAACCGCGCCACCGCCCTGCAGTCCGCCCGCTACGACGCGCCCACGGGCACGGGCGAGCAGCGCCTGCCTTCGATCGTGGCGCCGGGCGGCATGGTCATCCACTTCGTGGACGACGCATTGGGCGAGAGCGGGCTGTTCGAGAAGGATTTCATCCTGGAGGCCGAGGCGGCCGACGGCGGCGCCGGGCTGCAGTCGCTGGACCACCTGGCCGTCGGCCTGACCCCCGACCGGCTGGACACCTGGGTGCTGTTCTGCCGCGCCGTGCTTGGGCTGGACGCGGGCGACGCCGTGAAGTTCGCCGACCCCTTCGGCCTGATCCGCAGCACCGGCATGGCCGACGCGGCGCGCCGCCTGCGCCTGGTGCTCAACATGAGCATGAGCGAGCGCACGCGCATGGCGCAGGCTGCGCAGGCCAGCGGCGGCGTGGGCGTGCAGCACATCGCCTTCGCCAGCGCCGACCTGCTGGCCTCGGTGGCCAGGCTCAAGGCCGCGGGCGTGCGCCTGGTGCCCATCTCCGACAACTACTACGACGACCTGCCCACCCGCTTCGAGCTGGATGCGGCCTTCGTCGAGCGGCTGCGCGCCGCGGGCGTGCTCTTCGACCGCAGCCCCCAGGGCGACTACCTGCACGCCTACACCGAGGGCTACGCGGGCAGCGGCTTCTTCTTCGAGCTGGTGCAGCGCTTGGGCGCCTACGACGGCTACGGCGCCGTCAACGCCCCCGCGCGCATGGCCTCGCAGGCGCAGGAAGAGCAGCAGTAAGGGCCGCCGCCGGTGTGGCACCAGGGGCACAGCCAGCTTCCCCAGGCCGGCCCCGGGGCCCGCGCTCTTCGCGCGGCCCGCTTCACGCCTCAGGGAAAGTACGGGAACACAGCCTGGGCGGACCTTCCTAAGATAGCGCTATCCCGTGATCAAAGATTTCGGGGCGTTTGGCAGCAGGTTTTGCCCCGCCGACGCGGATTGATCCCTCAATGCCGCGTCAATTTTTTAGCCATTTGGGACAGCGCTATCCAATGAGTTTTTCTGTGGTTGTGATGGGCGTGGCCGGTTGCGGCAAATCCAGCCTGGGAGCCGCGGTGGCGCAGGCCGAGGGGCTGCCGCTGGTGGAAGGCGACGATTTCCACAGCGCCGAAAGCCGCCGGAAGATGGCCCAGGGCATCCCGCTGACCGACGACGACCGCCACGGCTGGCTCACCGAGCTGGGCCGCCAGCTTCAAGCGCATGCCCAGGGCGTGGTGCTGACCTGTTCCGCCTTGAAACGCAGCTACCGCGATCAGTTGCGCGCGGCCGTGCCGGGGCTGCGCTTCGTCTTCGTGGACATCAGCCGCGAGGACGCCTTGGCCCGCGTGGCCGGCCGCGGTGCCGGCCACTTCTTCCCGTCCACGCTGGTGGACAGCCAGTTCGCGACGCTGGAGTCGCCCGTGGGCGAGGCCGGCGTGCTGCGCGTGGAGGCGGCATCGCCTTTGCAGCAGTTGCAGCGGCAGGTCAGCGGCTGGCTGCACGGCAAGGCGGCCGATTGAAAAACCTGCCGGGCCCGTCCTTCATTGCCGACAACGGGCCTTTTCATTCCACACACAAGGAAGCTTTCCGCATGAAAACCCGCTCCCTGCTCCTGGCCGCGGCCGTGATGGCCGCGCTCGCCGGCCCTGCTTCGGCGCAAAAAGTCCTGAAGGTCGGCGTTGGCCTGAGCGAGGACCATCCGCAAGGCATTGCCGTCAAGAAGTTTGCCGAGCTGCTGTCGCAAAAGACCGGCGGCAAGCTCACCGCCAAGCTCTACGCCAGCGGCTCGCTGGGCAACGACGTGACCATGATCTCCTCGCTGCGTGGCGGCACGCAGGAGATGACGGTGCCCGACAGCTCCACGCTGGTGAGCCTGGTCAAGGACTTCGGCGTGATCAACCTGCCCATGGTGATCCAGAACGAGAAGGAGGCCGACGCGCTGCTGGACGGCCCCTTCGGCCAGAAGCTGCTGGACAAGTTGCCGGAAAAGGGCCTGGTGGGCCTGGGCTTCTGGGAGAACGGCTTCCGCCACGTCAGCAACAGCCGCAAGCCCATCACCAAGGCCGACGACTTCGCGGGCCTGAAGATCCGCGTCATCCAGAACCCGCTGTTCATCGACACCTTCAACACCCTGGGCGCCAACGCCGTGCCCATGCCTTTCACCGAGCTGTATTCGGCCATGGAGCAGAAGGCCGTGGACGGGCAGGAGAACCCGCTGGCCACCATCCTGGCCAGCAAGTTCTACGAGGTGCAGAAGCACACGGTGCTGGACAAGCACATCTACAGCGCCTGGGTGCTGCTGCTGTCCAAGAAGACCTGGGACGGCTTCACGCCTGAAGAGAAGAAGGCCGTGCAGGAGGCCGGGCGCGAGGCGACGTTGTTCGAGCGCAAGACCATCCGCGCCTTCAGCGAGCAGGCCCTGGCCGAGCTGAAGAAGCAGGGCATGCAGGTGACGGAGCTGCCCGCGGCCGAGCAGGCGCGCATGAAGGAGAAGCTGCAGCCCGTGGTCGCCAAGTTCAGCAAGGAATTCGGCGAGGACACCGCGAAGTCCATGTTCGCCGAGCTGGAGAAGGTGCGCGGCCAGAAGTGAGGTCGTGACGCGCGGGCGGGCGACCGCGCCGCTGCGCCGATACCTGTGACGGCCCGTGGGCGGCATGGCTGCCCACGGGCCGTCCGTCGTCTTGATACGGTCTTTATGCCGGCGCCGGGAATCCTTGCGCCGTCCTGATGGGCGCTTTCCTACGATCCCTTCACTCATTGACGACTGAAGGAGATCGGTCCATGGACCTTGCATACCTGGCCCTGGGCGTCCTGCTTTGGGCACTGGCGGCCGGCATGGCTGTCGGCTGCACCAAGCTGGTGGAGCGCCGGACATGAGCGGGATGCTGGCGCTGGGCGCCGCCGTGGCGGCGGCCCTGTTTATTTATCTCGTGGCGGCGCTGCTGCGGCCGGAAGCGTTCTCATGAGCACGCATGCCTGGCTCGTTCTGGCCTTGTTCTGCGCCGTGCTGCTGGTGCTGGCCCGTCCGCTTGGGCACTTCATCGCGCACCTGATGGAGGGCCGGCTGCGCTGGGCTGCCCGCGTGGAAGCCCCTCTCTACCGCGCCTGCGGCGTCAAGGCCGACGCTGAGATGGATTGGCTGCGCTACGCGTTGGCCCTGCTGCTGTTCAACGGCCTGGGGGTGCTGGCCGTCTACGCGCTGCAGCGCGCGCAGGCCGTGCTGCCCTTGAATCCGCAGGGGTTGCCCAACGTCGCGCCGGACTCCGCGTTCAACACCGCCGTGAGCTTTGCCACCAATACCAACTGGCAGGGATACGGCGGCGAATCGACGATGAGCTACCTCACGCAGATGCTGGGCCTGGCGGTGCAGAACTTCCTGTCCGCGGCCACCGGCATCGTGGTCGTCATTGCCCTCATGCGCGGCCTGGCGCGCCACAGCGCGCGCAGCCTGGGCAATGCCTGGGTGGACCTCACGCGCGTGACGCTGTGGCTGCTGCTGCCGCTGTCCATCGCCTTGGCGCTGGTGCAGGTGCAGCAAGGCGGCGTACAGAGCTTCAGCGCCTACCAGGAGGTGAAGACGCTTGAGCCGCTGGCCTACCAGGTGCCCAAGCTGGGCCCCGGTGGGCAGCCGCTGGCGAGTGCCGCGGGCGAGCCGGTGCTGGAGGACAAGGTCACGGCCACGCAGACGCTGCCCATGGGCCCGGCCTCGTCTCAGGTGGCCATCAAGATGCTGGGCACCAACGGCGGCGGCTTCTTCAACGCCAACGCCGCGCACCCGTTCGAGAACCCGACGCCGCTGTCCAACTTCGTGCAGATGCTGGCGATCTTCCTGATCCCGGCCGCGCTGTGCTTCACCTTCGGCAGCGTGGTGGCCGACACGCGCCAGGGCTGGACCGTCTTCGCCGCCATGGCGTTGCTGTTCGTGGCCGGCGTGGTTGCGGCCATGACCTTCGAGCAGCAGGGCAATCCACGCATCGCGTCCCTGGGCGTGGACCAGGCCCACACGGCGCTGCAGAGCGGCGGCAACATGGAGGGCAAGGAGGCGCGCTTCGGCATCGCGGAGTCCGCCCTCTTCGCCACCATCACCACGGCCGCGTCCTGCGGCGCGGTCAACGCCATGCACGGCTCGTTCACGCCCCTGGGCGGCATGGTGCCGCTGGTGAACATGCAACTGGGCGAGGTGATCTTCGGCGGCGTGGGCGCAGGCCTGTACGGCATGCTGGTGTTCGCCATCCTGGCCGTGTTCATCGCCGGGCTGATGATTGGCCGCACGCCTGCCTACCTGGGCAAGAAGATCGAGGCTTCGGAGATGAAGATGGCCTCCATCGCCATCCTCGTGACGCCCTTGCTGGTGCTGCTGGGCACGGCCGTGGCGGTGGCGACCGACGCCGGCCGCGCCGGCGTGGGCAACCCCGGCGCGCACGGCTTCTCCGAAATCCTCTACGCCTTGACGTCCGCGGCCAACAACAACGGCAGCGCCTTCGCGGGCCTGTCGGCCAACACGCCCTTCTACAACGTGATGCTGGCCGTGGTCATGTGGTTGGGCCGCTTCGGCGTGATCGTGCCGGTGTTGGCCCTGGCCGGCTCGCTGGCGGCCAAGAAGCGCCTGGCTGTCTCGGCCGGGACCATGCCCACGCACGGTGCGCTGTTCGTGGCGCTGCTGCTGGGCACGGTGCTGCTGGTGGGACTGCTGAATTACGTGCCGGCGCTCGCCCTGGGCCCGGTCATAGAGCACCTGGTGCTTTGGAAGTGAGGCCGACATGAGCCGCAAGACGTTTTCCCTGTTCGACCCGGCGCTGCTGTGGCCGGCGCTGGCCGACGCGCTGCGCAAGCTTGACCCGCGCGTGCAGTGGCGCAACCCCGTGATGTTCGTCGTCTACGCCGGCAGCCTGCTGGCCACGCTGCTGTGCGCGCAGGCGCTGCTGGGCCAGGGTGAGGCGCCGGCCGGGTTCATTGGCGCCATCACGCTGTGGCTTTGGTTCACGGTGCTGTTCGCCAACTTCGCCGAGGCGCTGGCCGAAGGGCGCAGCAAGGCGCAGGCGGCCTCGCTGCGCAGCCTCAAGAAGGCAACCTGGGCCAAGGTGCTGGAGGAGCCGCGCCACGGTGCACGCTGGCACCCGGTGGAGTCCGGCGCGCTGCGCCGCGGCGCCGTGGTGCTGGTGATGGCCGGCGATGTGGTGCCCGCCGATGGCGAGGTGGTGGAGGGGGTGGCCTCGGTGGACGAGAGTGCCATCACGGGCGAATCCGCGCCCGTGATCCGCGAGTCCGGCGGCGACTTCTCGGCCGTCACTGGCGGCACCCGCGTGCTGTCGGACTGGATCGTGGTGCGCGTCACGGCCGATCCGGGCGAAACCTTCGTGGACCGCATGATCGCCATGGTGGAAAGCGCCAGGCGGCAGAAGACGCCCAACGAGATCGCGCTGACCATCCTGCTGGTGGCACTGACCATCGTGTTCCTGGGCGTGACGGTGACGCTGCTGCCTTTTTCGCTGTTCAGCGTGCAGGCCGCCGGCGCGGGCACGCCGGTGGGCGTGGCGGTGCTCATCGCGCTGCTGGTGTGCCTGATTCCCACCACCATCGCCGGGCTGCTGTCGGCCGTGGGCGTGGCGGGCATGAGCCGCATGATGCAGGCCAACGTCATTGCCACCTCCGGCCGCGCGGTGGAGGCCGCCGGCGACGTGGACGTGCTACTGCTGGACAAGACCGGCACCATCACGCTGGGCAACCGCCAGGCCGCGGCGCTGCTGCCCGCGCCGGGGGTGTCGCCGCGGGAGCTGGCCGACGCTGCGCAGTTGGCCTCGCTGGCCGACGAGACGCCCGAGGGGCGCAGCATCGTCGTGCTGGCCAAGCAGCGGTTCGAGCTGCGCGAGCGCGACCTGGAGGCGCTGGGCGCGCACTTCGTCCACTTCTCGGCGCAGACGCGCATGAGCGGCGTGGACCTGCCGCCCGCGCCGGCGCGGCAGGTGGCGGGTGGCGACACGGTGGCCGTGGCGGTGCGCCAGGTGCGCAAGGGCGCGGCCGACGCCATACGCCGTCATGTGCAGACCCTGGGCGCGGCCTTTCCCGCGGCGCTGGACGCGGTGGTGGAGGAGGTTTCGCGCCGCGGCAGCACGCCGCTGGTGGTGGCCGACGGCGCGCGGGTGCTGGGCGTGGTCGAGCTCAAGGACATCGTCAAGGGCGGGATCAAGGAGCGCTTTGCCGAGCTGCGGCGCATGGGCATCAAGACCGTGATGGTCACGGGCGACAACCGACTCACCGCCGCGGCCATCGCGGCCGAGGCCGGCGTGGACGACTTCCTGGCCGAAGCCACGCCGCAGGACAAGCTCGCGCTCATACGCCGCTACCAGGGCGAAGGCCGGCTGGTGGCCATGACCGGCGACGGCACCAACGACGCGCCGGCGCTGGCGCAGGCCGACGTGGCCGTGGCCATGAACTCCGGCACCCAGGCCGCCAAGGAGGCCGGCAACATGGTGGATCTCGACAGCAACCCCACCAAGCTGATCGAGGTGGTGGAGACCGGAAAGCAGATGCTCATGACGCGCGGCGCGCTCACCACCTTCAGCATTGCCAACGACGTCGCCAAGTACTTCGCCATCGTTCCGGCGGCGTTCGTCAGCACCTATCCGCAGTTGCAGGCCCTCAACGTCATGCAGCTCGCAAGCCCCGCCTCGGCCATCCTCTCGGCGGTGATCTTCAACGCGCTCATCATCGTGTTCCTGATCCCGCTGGCCCTGAAGGGCGTGCGCTACCGCCCGCTGGGCGCGGCACTGCTGCTGCGCAAGAACCTGCTGGTGTACGGCTTGGGCGGCGTGGTGGTGCCTTTCGTCGGCATCAAGGCCATAGACCTGGTGCTGGGTGCCATGGGCCTGGCGTGAACCGGAGAAAGACCATGAAAGACCTCATTCGCCCCGCGCTGAGCCTGTTCGTTGGGCTGTCGCTCGTGACCGGGCTGGCCTACCCGCTGGCCGTCACGGGCGCGGCGCAGTGGCTGTTTCCCCACCAGGCCAACGGCAGCCTCGTGAGCGCCAACGGCCAGGTGGCCGGCTCCGAGCTCATCGGCCAGGCCTTCAGCGATCCCGGGCACTTCTGGGGCCGCCCGTCGGCCACCGCGCCCATGCCCTACAACGCCATGGCGTCTGGCGGCTCCAACCAGGGCCCGCTCAACCCGGCGCTGCAGGAGGCGGTGCGCGCGCGCGTGGCCGCGCTGCGGGCCGCCGACCCCGGCAACGCCGCGCCTGTGCCCGTGGACCTGGTCACGGCCTCGGCCAGCGGGCTGGACCCGCACGTCAGCGTCGCCGCCGCGCTGTACCAGGTGCCGCGTGTGGCCCGCGTGCGGCGGCTGGCGCCGCAGGACGTTTCGGCACTGGTTGAGCGCCATACCGAGGGCCGGCTCCTGAGCGTGCTGGGCGAGCCGCGCGTCAACGTGCTGGCGCTCAACGCCGATCTCGACCGGTCGCCAGCCCGCTGAGCCATGCCCATGGGCAGTGCAGTCGAGCTGCTGCTGGCCCTGGCGGTGCCTGTCGTGCCGCTGCTGGGGGCCTGGTGGCTGATGGGGCGCACGCTGCAGAGGCGCCAGCCGCCGCCTGGGCGAAGATCCGAGCCTTTTCACCGGCGGTGCGACGGCCGCCCGCGAGCCCCGCATGAGCGAACAACGCCCCGACCCTGACCTGCTGCTGCAGCGCCTGGAGGCACAGGAAGCCGGCGCACGCCGGGGACGGCTCAAGATCTATTTCGGCGCCTGTGCCGGCGTGGGCAAGACCTACGCCATGCTTTCGGCCGCCCAGGCGCTGCGCGCCCAAGGTGCTGACGTGGTGGTGGGCCTGGCCGAGACCCATGGCCGTGCCGAGACGCAGGCGCTGCTGGCGGGCCTGGAAGTCCTGCCGCGCAAGGCCGTGAGCTACAAGGACCGCGCGCTTGCGGAGTTCGACATAGACGCGGCGCTGCAGCGCAAACCGGGCCTGGTGCTCGTGGACGAACTGGCGCACTCCAACGTGCCCGGCTCACGCCATCCCAAGCGCTGGCAGGACGTCGAGGAACTGCTGGCCGCGGGCGTGGACGTGTGGACCACCGTCAACGTGCAGCACCTGGAGACGCTCAACGACGTGGTGGGCGGCATCACGGGCGTGCGGGTATGGGAAACCGTGCCGGACCGGGTGTTCGACGAAGCCGACGAGGTCGTGATCGTGGACCTGCCGGCCGAGGACCTGCTGCAGCGGCTCAAAGACGGCAAGGTCTACATGCCGCAGCAAGCCGCCACGGCCGTGCGCAACTTCTTTCGCAAAGGCAACCTCATTGCGCTGCGCGAGCTGGCGCTGCGGCGCACCGCGGACCGCGTGGACGGCGAGGTGCAGCTGTACCGGCGCACGCAATCCGCGGCGCCCGTGCCCGTGTGGCAGACGCGCGAGGGGCTGCTGCTGTGCATTGGGCCGGATGAGCGCACCGGGACGCTGGTGCGCGGCGCGGCGCGGCTGGCCGCGCAACTGGACGTGCCCTGGCATGCCGTGCACGTGCAGACGCCCCGGCTGCAGCGCCTGCCTGCCGCGGCGCGCGAGCGCGTGATGCACCTGCTCAAGATGGCGCAGGACGCCGGGGCCGATACGGCCGTGCCGGCCGGCAACGCGCTGCCCGCGGCCATCGTGAAGTACGCGCGCGAGCACAACCTGTCCCGCGTGGTGCTGGGCCGCGACACGCAACGCCGCCGCTGGCCCTGGCAGCGGCCGCTGGCCGATGCGGTG
>NZ_JAXOJX010000123.1:0-12956 GCF_034427735.1 Azohydromonas lata | reverse complement strand
GCGCACTCCGTGGGATGTGCGCGGCCCTGGCAATTACCGCACCCGCTCTGGGCGCCGCATCCTGACGTCCTTACAGACCCGCCACGCAGGCCGTGAACAGTGTCGGACAGGCCGTGTTCAGCCCGCCGGCCGCGTCTTTGGGGAAGCTGGCGGACTTGAACATCTTCATGACGTTGTCGTAGGGGATGAGCGGCGGCGTGAGCGTCTTGCTCCAGAACAGGTAGTTGGCGTGCAGCCGCCCGCGGGCGAAGGCGTACAGGTCCGTCACGGCCGGCGGCGCGTAGGGGCCGAACTGGTAGGTGGTGACGTAGTTCTCTGCCTGCACCGAGGGCCCAAGCGGCAGCTTGCCGGCCACGGTGTCGTACAGCGGGTAGGCCGAGGCTTCCAGCGTGCTGTCGTTGAGGAAGGTGTCCGGCCCGCCCAGCGCCACGCCGGCGTTCAGCATGTTGCTCACCAGGCCCGGCATGTTGGGCTTGGGGAAGTTGAGGAACTGCATCACCACCGTGTTGGGGAAGGCCTGGCGCGTGGCCGTGTCCACCTGCGCGAGGTTGGCGAAGAAGGTGTTCTTCTGCGCGTCGGTCAGCGGCACCACGGCCTGGCCCAGCGCCGTCTCGTTGTAGGCGATGCCTTCGAAATTGTTCTGCGCGTTGTAGCGGCGGCCCAGCACGCGGGCCAGGGCGACCAGGCGGTCGCGTACCGAGGGCTCGTACAGCGCGATGTTCTCGCCCGTGGTGGCCTCGCTGCCCGTGGCGTCCTTGCCGCTGATGCGTATGCGGTACACCCCGCCGCCGTACTCGGCCGTGTGCAGGTAGTCCGGCAGCGCGCGGGCTCCGGCCTGGAAGGCCTTGGTGCTGATGGTGATGAAGAGCTGCTTGCCCGCGGCGCGCGCCAGGTTGAGGTCGCGGTCGATGCGGGAGAAGTCGTAGACGCCCCGGGACGTCTCGATGTCGCGCCAGGCGTAGCGCGTCATCACGCCGCGCACGTTGGGCAGCGCCGAGATTTCCTTGAAGGTGTTGGTCGTGAGGTACTCGCCCGCGGACGCGCCCAACGCGACGTAGTGGCCCGGATGCCACTTGACCGGGGCCGTGGGCGCGGTCACCGCCGCCTGCGACAGCGCCGCGCCGCCCAGGGCCAGCAGCAGCGCCGCCAGGGAGGCGCGAACGGAGTTGAGCTTCTTCATCGCGTTGATTCGTCTGGTTTCATTCCGCGCGGCCAGTCGTTGGCCGGGAAACTGCAGGCCGTTGCATTTCGCGTGGGCGAAAATTCAATGCTCAATTTCCGGCAAGAAAAGACAAAAGGCTGCCTTCAAGGCGGTTTGCCTTGTGCCGCTTGGTGCCGCGGGAAATTCGGTTTAAATGAAAAGCTGCCGGTGAGTACCGGCACGCGTGCTCGGACTGTTCAAGAGGCGCCTGCCGCCGGTTTTTTTGGCCGCGGCGGGCGCTGCTGCCTGCTTTTCGGCCTGCCGCGAGGCGCGTTGAGGGCCGGCGTGGTGGCTGGATGCTTCGGAAGTAAGCGCTTGTCATGCGGGCGCGGCGCCGGCCGCTGCCGCAGGTGAAAAGGCCCGTCGGGTTGGGCGGGGCTAGGTTCAGATTTCTTTGCGGCGGCGCTTTTCCCTGGTGCTACAGCGGGTGGCGAGCAATACCGACATTTGCGTGCGCTCCGGCGGCGACGAGTTTTGCGTGCTGCTGCTGGATACAAAGCTGGCCGGCGCGCAGGAATTTGAGCAATGGCTGTTGGCGGCGCTGGAAACGAAGCTTGATCTGCCCCAGCCCAGTATCGGAATGGTGCAGGCCAGGCCGTTTGAATGGCCTGCGCCTGCAGCCCTGATTGCCCAGGCGGACATGGCGGCGGGCGACTTGGGCACCCACATCGACGCGGGCCGGCAGGATAAGCCTGGGCTGCTGCAGTCCCTGGCGCGCCATGCGCGACAACCTGGCCCAACTCGTGTTTGAAGTGCGGCTCAACGCCGCGGTGGAGGCTGCGCGCGCGGGCGAGCAAGGCCGGGGCTTCGCGGTGGTGGCTGGCGAGGTGCGCACGCTGGCGCAGCGTTGCGCCGCGTGACGGCGCTCATGAGCGAGATCAACAGCGCCAGCGCCGAGCAAAGCCGCGGCGTGACGCAGGTGGGCCAGGCCGTCAGCCAGATGGACGAGGCAACGCAGCAAAACACCGCGCTGGTGGAGCAGAGCGCGGCCGCCACGGACAGCCTGCGCCGGCAGGCGCAGCGCCTGGTGGATGCGGTGTCGGTGTTCCGGCTGGGCAGCAGCCAGGCGGCTTGAGCGGTGCCGGCCGGGCGCAGCCTCAGGCCAGCGCCTTTTCCTCCACCGGCTGGCGCATGCCTATGGCCATGCGGTTCCAGGCGTTGATCTGCGCGACGGCCCAGCACAGCTCCACGATCTCCTGCTCGCTGAAGTGGGGCTGCAGCGCGGCGAAGGCGGCGTCCTGCCCGGCGTGGCCGTCGGCCAGCCGCGTCATCGCCTCGGCCCACTGCAGCGCGGCGCGCTCGCGCTCGCTGTAGAGGCCGGTCTCGCGCCAGGTGGGCAGGCTGTTGATGCGCTGCCAGCCCTCGCCGTGTTCGCGCAGCGTGCGGACGTGCATGTCCAGGCAGAAGGCGCAGCCGTTGATCTGCGAAACGCGGGTCTGGACCAGCTCGATGAGCACGGCCCCCAGGCTGGAGGCGGCGGTGGCCGCGCTGACGGCGGCCATGGCCTGGTAGGCCTTGGGGGCCAGGCGGGTCCAGGGCAGGCGGGGTTGGTGGGTGTCTTGCACGGTGTTTCCTCGTCAAAAAAAGTGGGCTTGCACCTTCAAGACGAGGCGGGCAGCGCGCTTGTGACGCCGGCGGCCGGGTTTTGGGCGCGCTCCCAGGCTGCGGCGATGCGCGCGAGCTTGTCGGGGTTGCGCTGGACGTGGATGCGCAGGATGCGCTGCCCGTCGGTCTCCAGCGCCTGCACCGATTCGAGCCGCCCGTCCACGAAGCGCAGCAGGCCCCATTCGCCGTTGACGACGGCCATTTCCCACTGGACGAGCGCGCCGTGGCGCAGCTTGGTGGCGAGGAAGAGTTGCGCGATGCGCCGCCCGCCCTGGAGCACCTTGCCGAAGCTGGGCACCTTGCCGCCGCCGTCGCTGAGCAGTTGCGCGTCCTCGGCCAGCAGGCTCTGCAGCGCGGCGAAATCGCCGCTGCTGGAGGCGTGAATGAAACCCTGGAGCAGCCGGCGCTGCGTGTCGTGCGGGACGGCGTGGCGGCGCCGTGCGTCGCGCAACTGCGTCTTGGCGCGGCTCACGAGCTGGCGGCAGGCGTCCTCGCTCTTGTCCAGCACGCGTGCGAGCTCGGCGTAGTCGGCATCGAACACCTCGCGCAGCAGGAAGGCGACGCGGGCCTCGGGAGACAGGCGCTCCAGCACGGTGAGGAAGGCCACGGAGAGGTCGTCGCAGCGCTCCAGCAACTGCTGCGGCGAGGGCGGCGAGTCCTCCACCAGCGGCTCCGGCAGCCAGAAGCCCACGTAGTGCTCGCGCTGCGCCTTGGCCGCGCGCAGCCGGTCCAGCGCCAGGCGCGAGGTGACGGTGACGAGCCAGGCCTCGGCGCTTTGCAGCGCGGCGTGGTCCGCCTCGTGCCAGCGCAGCCAGGCGTCCTGCACGACCTCCTCGGCCTCGGCGCGCGAGCCGAGCATGCGGTAGGCCACGCCCTGCAGCCGCGGGCGCAGGCGGGAAAACGTGGCGGTGGAGGTGTCGGCGGCGGCAGCGGTGGCGGTGTGGTCCATGGCGGGGAAGACGAATCAGGCGGGGCGTTTGTGACAGGGACGATTCCCCCGCGGTGTTTCGGTTGGTACGTCCTCGGGGCCTGCCCGTCAGGGTGAGGTGAGCGTCGCCTGCGGCAGTTGCGCCATCAGCCCTTCGCAGTGCGCCTGCAGCGCCGCGTGCAGCAGCCGCACCGCCGGTGAGAACTGGCGGCGGTGCGGGCACACCAGGTGCAGCGGCACCGGCTCGCCCAGGTGCTGCGGCAGCAGCAGCTCCAGGCGGCCGGCGAGCACGTCCTCGCGCACGTCCAGCCAGGACTTGTAGGCGATGCCCTCGCCGGCCACGGCCCAACGGCGCACCACGTCGGCGTCGTCGCTCAGCAGCGGGCCGCGCACGCGCACCAGGCGGCGCCGCGCCAGCTCGCCGCCGGCTTCGGTGAAGGCCCATTCGTCATAGACGCTGCCGCGGCGCACGTAGCACAGGCAGTCGTGCTCGGCCAGCGCCTGCGGCGTGGACGGGCGGCCGCGGCGCGCCAGGTAGTCCGGCGCGGCCACCAGCATGCGGCGGTTGCCCGGGGCCAGCGGCAGGGCCACGAAGCTCGCGTCCTCCATGCGGCCGTAGCGCAGCGCCACGTCCACCGGGTCGCGGAACACGTCGGTGATCTGGTCGGAGAGGAACAGGCGCAGCGTCAGCGCCGGGTGCGTGCGCCTGAAGGCCGTGAGCACGGGCAGCATCACGTTGCGGCCCAAGTCCGAGGACACGGCCACCTGCAGCACGCCGCGCACCTCGGCGTCGCGCCGCACCAGCTCCTGTCCCTCGCGCAGTCCCTCCAGGGCGCCCAACGCGTAGGGCAGGTACTGCCCGCCCTCGGCCGTCAGCCGCAGGCTGCGCGTGGAGCGGGCGAACAGGCAGATGCCCAGCGCCGCCTCCAGCCGCTTCACGGCCGCGCTGGCCTGGCCCGGCAGCAGCCCGGCCTCGCGCGCCGCGGCCGAAAAGCTGCCCAGCGCCGCGGAGCGGACGAAAAGGTTGAGGTCTTCAAAACGGACCACGTCATCTGTCTCCAAGGGATGAAAGTGCCACCATTCATTGGGCTCGATTTTCACTCTGGGAGTGAAAGTGCTGCTGCGGCCCACGGCTGTTTCGCGCGGGCGGGTGCGACCACCATGGCGACCATGCCGCAGCGACCACCTAACCCCGTTGCGGCGCAGTGACCTCCGTCTACACACCCCTGCACCCCTGCACAGAGAGAGCCGCCATGAACGTTCTTGCCGCCGCCCAAAGCCGCTACACCGCCAAGGCCTACGACGCCTCGCGCCGCATCCCGCAAGCCACCGTCAACGAGCTGCTGGAGCTGCTGCGCTTCGCGCCCTCGTCGGTGAACTCGCAGCCCTGGCATTTCATCCTGGCGGGTGACGCAGCCGGCCGCGAGCGCATCGCCAAGGCGGCGCAGGGCGGCTATGCCTACAACGTTTCGAAGATCCGGGATGCGTCGCACGTCGTCGTCCTGTGCGCGCGCCAGGACCTGGACGAGGCCCACACCAGCGCCGTGCTGGCGCAGGAGGCGGCCGATGGCCGCTTCGCCAACGACGCTGCCCGCGAAGGCCAGCGCAAGACGCGCGACGGCTACATCACCCTGCACCGCGAGGCGGGCGACCTGACGCATTGGGCGCAGAAGCAGGTGTACCTGGCCCTGGGCACGCTGCTGTTGGGCGCCGGTGCGCTGGGTGTGGACGCCACGCCCATGGAAGGTTTTGACGCCCAGCTGCTGGACGAGGAGCTGGGCCTGGCCGCCAAGGGTTTCAACAGCGTGGTGCTCGTGTCGCTGGGCTACCGCGGCGAGGCGGACTTCAACGCCAGGCTGCCCAAGTCGCGCCTGCCGGCCGACGCCGTGATCACGCGCCTTTGACGTCCCGCCAGCACGGAAGGAGCCCTGCCATGAAAGCCATCGCCTACATCGAACACGGCCTGCCCATCGACGACCCGCTGGCGCTGGTCGAGCTGGAGCTGCCCGCGCCGCAGCCGGGTCCGCGCGACCTGCTGGTGGAGGTGCGCGCCGTGTCCGTGAACCCCGTGGACACCAAGGTGCGCCGGGGGGCCGCCGTGCAGCAGCCGCGCGTGCTGGGCTGGGATGCCGCGGGCGTGGTGCGCGCGGTGGGCCCGCAGGTGACCCTCTTCAAGCCGGGCGACGAGGTGTTCTATGCCGGCTCCATCACCCGCCCCGGCAGCAACAGCGAGCTGCATGCGGTGGACGAGCGCATCGTGGGCCCCAAGCCCGCGAGCCTGTCGTTCGCGCAGGCCGCGGCGCTGCCGCTGACCTCCATCACCGCCTGGGAGCTGCTGTTCGACCGCTTGGGCGTGGCCGAAGGCGGCGGGGAAGGGCAAAGCCTGCTGATCATCGGCGCGGGCGGCGGCGTGGGCTCCATGCTCACGCAACTGGCGCGGCGGCTCACGCGGCTGCAGGTCATAGGCACGGCCTCGCGCGAGGAGACGCGCCAGTGGGTGCGCGAGTTGGGTGCGCACGAGGTGATAGACCATGCCCAGCCCCTCACCGAGGAGCTCAGGCGCGTGGGCGTGGACGCGGTGACCCACGTCGCCAGCCTCACGCACACCGACGCGCACTACGGGCAGATCATCGAGGCGCTGCAGCCCCAGGGCCGCCTGGCGCTCATCGACGATCCGGCCCAGCTCGATGCCGTGCCGCTCAAGCGCAAGAGCCTGTCGCTGCACTGGGAGCTGATGTTCACGCGGCCCATGTTCGAGACGCCGGACATGGCCCGCCAGCACGCGCTGCTGCAGCGCGTGGCAGAGCTGGTGGACGCCGGCACGCTGCGCAGCACGCTGGCCGAGCACTTCGGCGTCATCAACGCCGCCAACCTGCGGCGCGCGCATGCGCTGCTGGAGTCCCAGCGCGCACGCGGCAAGGTGGTGCTGGAAGGGTTCTGAGCGACCCCGGGGCTTCAGCGGACGGCGCTGCCGGCGCCGCGCGCGGGCTTGTTGCCGCTGCTGAAGCCGCCGCCGGCGCTCGTCGTGGCATCGCGGGCGCCCTCCGCACCCTGCACGTCGCCGTGCATAAGTGCCGTGGCGATCAGGCCGAAATCCGCCGACTGCTTGTGCACCGTGGGCGCCACGGTGCCGCCGCCCAGCAGCACCGAGGCCACGGCCGGATGGCGCGGGCCCACCGCGATGGCCACGCCGCCGCCGCTTTGGCCAAGGCCTGCGGCCAGCGCGGGCAGGGACAGCGCGGCCAGCAGCGCCAGCGTGACGGTGGGACGAACGGATTTCTTCATGCTTGCGGGGCTTTCCTCGGAACGGCCTGGACGGGTGTGCGGCGGCGCCCGCCGGGGCAGTGGCGGGCCGCGCAGCATAGGGCCGGCCCGGTAGGGAACCGGCCTGGCTGCCCGCGTCCAACGCGCCGCGGCGCCAACGGTGCACGCCTTTGGGGCAGCGTTTCATCCCGCTACACGCGCGCCGCGTGGGGCCGGGCCCCGGCTGCGCCGCCGCGCCCGCGGGCCGTTTCAGGGCTTGAACAGCGCCAGGTTCACGGCCTGGCCCATGGCCTCGTAGCCGGCATCGCTGGGGTGCAGCGAGTCGCCGCTGTCGTACAGGGGCAGCATGCGGCGCGGGGCGGCAGGGTCGCGCAGCGCGGCGTCGAAGTCGATGACTGCATCGAAAGCGCCGCTGTTGCGTATCCAGGCATTCACGTTTTTGCGCTGCGTTTCCTGGAAGTCCGTGCCGCGGCCATAGGGCGTGAGCGTTGCGCCATATATTTTCAAGCCGCTCTTGCGGGCCTGGGAAATCAGTGCCTGGTAGCCGCTGATCAATTTGTCGGCGGTGAAATTCTTCTTGATGTCGTTGATGCCGCCGAGAACGATGGTGAATTTCGCCCCAGGCTGATTCACCACGTCGCGCTCGAAGCGCTTGACCATGCTGCCGCCCTGTCCCCAGGCCACCAGGGTATTGCCGCCTATGCCCTGGTTGAGCACGCCCAGGGAGGGGCCGTCGGCGCGCAGTCGGCGCGCGAGCACGTCGGTCCAGCGGCGGTTGAGGTTGCCGCTGGAATAGGCGCCGTTGGTGATGGAATCTCCCAGGGCGACGACGGCGGGCAGCGGGCTGGCAGTTTGCACGTCCACGTTGGTGAGCAGATACCAGGACGAGGTGCAGGTCTTGGGATTCAGCCCTTCCGTGCACAGGCTGGAAAATACGCCCGCTTGTGCGGCGGCACCGGCGAAATTGCCGGGCGTGGACACATAAGTGGTCTGGCGGGCGCGCAAATGCTGTGTCGTGGCGGTGGTGAATACCGGCAGGTAAATGCTGACGGCGAGGTTCTGCCCGCTGTTGAAGCTCAGGTTGACCGGGTCGCTGACGGCCGTGGCGCCCGCGGGCACGGTGATGCCGGCCTGGCCGTTGAAGGTCAGCACGCGGTCGGTCGAGGGGTCGGTGGACGAGCCGGTGGTCTGCAGCGCGACATGGGCTTCGCCAATGACCAGCGGTGCGGTGCCGTAGGCGTTGCTCAGCCGCACGCGCAGCCGCTGGCCGCCCAAGCTGGTGTGGACGATCTGGCGCAGCGTCTGGTTGTTGAATTTCCCGGCGGTGGTTTCCGCCTGGGAAGTGGCCGGCTGCGGCGCCGTGCCCCAAGTGCCCACCCAATAGGAGAGGTCGCCGCTTTGTTGCGCCCAGGCCGGCAGGGTGCCGGCCGTGCAAATCAACAGGCCGGCCCATGCCTGGGAAGCCATGCGCTTGGGGTCGATCAAATTCATCGTGGAATTTTGAGGGCAGGTTTAATGGCCCGACGCAAAGGCGCGGGAGCTGCAACTTTGCTGGAAGAGGGTATTTATTGTGCTGGGCAAAAGTATCTGAAAAATTTCCTTCAGGAAACAATTTATTTTTGTGGGGCATATCGAATGTAAGCTCTTATTTTGTGCCCGATTGTTTTATGAGAGGGATTTTTGCTGCGCCTTGTTTCGGGTGGTCGCGGCTGGAATCTGAATTTACATCCGTGCAAGGCCGCGCCGGGTCAATTTATGGGTTGGCAAATCAGCAGGTGCAGGGCGTAGATCGGCACGGCGGCGTTTTCAACATTTCACGATGCTTAACTCGCCCAATTTCACGCCGTGGGCCAAGCTTTTGTCCATGCGGCCGGCACCTTTTGCCGCCGGCGCTGTACCCGGAGCACGCCATGAGCTGGTTCGACGCACCCGACGGCACGTCGCTTTACTACAAGGACTGGGGCCGGGGGCGGCCGGTCATGTTCTCGCACGGCTGGCCGCTGAGCGCGGACGCGTGGGAGGACCAGATGGTGTTCCTGGCCGAGCACGGCTGCCGCGTCATCGCCCACGACCGGCGCGGCCACGGCCGCTCCGGCCAGCCCTGGCAGGGCAACGACATGAACACCTATGCCGACGACCTCGCGGCGCTGGTGGACGCGCTGGACCTGCGCGAGGCCGTCTTCGTGGGCCACTCCACGGGCGGCGGCGAGGTGGCGCGCTACCTGGGCCGCCACGGTGGCGCCCGCGCCGCCAAGGCCGTGCTGGTGGGCGCCGTGCCGCCCATCATGCTCAAGACGCCGGCCAACCCCGATGGGCTGCCGCTGGACGTGTTCGACGGCATACGCGCCGGCGTGCACGCCGACCGCGCCCAGTTCTTCCGCGACCTCTCCGGCCCCTTCTACGGCGCCAACCGCGCCGGCGCCAAGGTGTCGCAAGGCTTGCGCGACACCTTCTGGCTCATAGGCATGCAGGGCTCGCTCAAGGCGGAGCTGGACTGCATCAAGCAGTTCTCCGAGACCGACTTCACCGAGGACCTCAGGCGGATCGAGGTGCCCACGCTCTTCATCCACGGCGACGACGACCAGATCGTCCCGCTGGCCAACTCCGCGCAAAAGGCCGTAAAGCTCGTGCGCAACGCCACGCTCAAGGTCTACCCCGGCGCCCCGCACGGCCTGGCAGCCACGCACAAGGACCAGCTCAACCAGGACCTGCTGCGCTTCATCCAGGCCTGAGCCGCGGCCGGCTGCGCGCGCGGCCGGTGGCGGAGCATGGGTGGCGGTGCAGGGACGGCGGGTGTCGGCCTGGGACGGGCTCGGTAGCCCACCAAGGACTTAAACTGGTACTGAAAACGGTACTCATTTAATTCGTTGGGGGCGCTCATGAACACTCTCCCGGCCATTGAGCTCAAGCGGCGCGGCATGGCCGCCGTGGAAGAGGGGCTGCGGCATGGCCCCGTGCACATCCTCAAACGCAACCGGCCGGCCGCCGTGGTGTTGAGCGAACAGGAGTACCAGCGCCTGTTGGCGCGGGCCGGTGAGGCGGAGGCCGCCAAGGGAGGCGGCGCGCTGGAGTGGTTGCTGGCACAGCCGCTGGACGGCGGCCGCGCGACGGGCGACATCGACAGACAGATCGATGACGAGCGCGATGGGTGGGACCGTTGATCGCCTACCTGGATGCCAATGCGCTGATTTATCTGTTGGAGGGGCAAGCCGACACGGCGCGTCAGGTGCGCCGCTGTCTGGAGGAACTGGCCCAAGAGGCAGGCCGGGTCACGGTGGCGATGAGCCGCTTGTCGTGGATGGAGTGCCGCATCAAGCCCTTGCGTGATGGCGATACCGCGCTGCTGTTGCGCTACGACAGCTTCTTTGCCGCGCCTGACTTGCGCTGGATGGAGCTTGACCGCGGCACCGTGGAGTTGGCCACCACCCTGCGCGCATGCCACGGCTTGCGGACCCCGGATGCCTTGCAGGCCGCCGGCTGCCTTCTGGCTGGCCAGCCCCATGCCTTCATCACCGGCGATCAGGCCTTTGCAAAGGTGGCGGGCTTGGCCTGCCGCTTCGTCTGCGTGAAGGCGGCAGGCCCTCCCAGCGCGTGAGCGCGTGTAGCCAAAGCTTGCCGGTGAGTGCCGGCGGCAGCGTTTCGTATCACTCCCATTTCCCTGATGCCCCCGGAGCCCTTCCCGGGTGTGAAAAACTGCCGCGCTCTGACCTGGTGACCGCGCCCGCGGCGGCGCCCGTCGTTTCTCACCGCCCCGCCTGCGCTGAGGCTGCTTGCACGAGCCCCGTGGCGGGCGCCACCGGAGCGCCATGCAGCCCGTTCCCCCGCCCAACGCCCTTCCAGCGCCACCGCGCATCGCGCGCTTCGGACCGTTCCAACTGGTGCCCGCGCGGCGCCGCCTGCTGCTCGACGGCGAGCCCGTGCGCCTGAGCGACCGCGCGCTGGACCTGCTGGTGGCGCTGGTCGAGCAGCGGGGCGAGGTCGTCTCCAAGCCGCAGATGCTGCAGCGCGGCTGGCCGGGGCTGGTGGTGGAGGAAAGCAACCTGCGCGTGCAGATCGCCGCGCTGCGCCGCGCGCTGCGGGACCCGCGCGACGCGCCGCGCTTCATCATGAGCGTTCCCGGGCGCGGCTACGCCTTCGTGGCCGACGTCGCCTGGACGGCCGACGAGGGCGAGGCGGCGCAACGCGGCGCGGCGGCGGCCCCATCCCCAGCCGCCCGCGCGGCGCCGGCGCAGCCGCTGGTGGGCCGCGACGACTTCGTGGCCGCGCTGCAGTACGAGCTGGCGCTGCGGCGCTTCATCACCGTCATAGGCCCCGGCGGCATGGGCAAGACCGCCGTGGCGCGGCTGGTGGCCGCGCGCAGCGCGTCGCGCTACGCCGACGGTGTGCAGTTGCTGGACTTGGCGACGCTGGCCGGCGCCGATCTGGTGTTGCCGCACCTGGCCTCGCGGCTGCGCGTGCCCGCCACCGGCGCGGGCACGCTGGCTGCGCTGGTCGAGCATCTGCGCCATCGCCACCTGCTGCTGGTGCTGGACAACTGCGAGCACGTGGTGGACGCCGTGTGCACGCTCGCCCAAGCACTGCGCGAGCAGTGCGAGGGCGTGGACGTGCTGGCCACCAGCCGCGAGGCGCTGCGCGCCGCGGGCGAGTACGTCAAGCGCTTGCCGCCGCTGGCCGTGCCGCCGGCGGGGCAGGCGATGAGCGCCGAGCAGGCCCTGGACCATGCCGCGCTGCGGCTGCTGGTCGAGCGCATACAGGCGCAGGACGTGCGGCTGTCGCTGGACGAGGGCGAGCTGGCGCTGTTGGGCGACATCTGCCGCCGCCTGGACGGCCTGCCGCTGGCGCTGGAGCTGGCGGCGTCCTGGGTGCCGGTGCTGGGCCTGGCCGGCGTGGCCTTGCTGCTGGACCAGCGGCTGAGCCGCCTGGGTGGCGGCGCGCGCGACGCCCCGCCGCGCCACCGCAGCCTGGCCGCGGCCATCGCCTCCAGCTACGACACGCTGGACGCCGGCGAGCGCGCGCTGTTCCGCCAGCTCGGCGCCTTTCGCGGCAGCTTCACACTGGCGGCCGTGGAGTCGGTGTGCCGGCTGCGCGGCGGCGAGGCGGCGGCCTGCGCCGCACTGTCGCAGTTGGGCCGGCTGGTGGACAAGTCGCTGGTGAGCGTGGAGCTGGCCGAGGTGCCGCCGCGCTACCGGCTGTACGAATCGCTGCGCCGCTATGCCCTGGAGCAGTTGCACGACCTGGCCGAGTGGCGCGCGGCCTCGCAGGCGCATGCGAGCCAGGTGCTGGCGCACTGCGAGGGCCTGATGCGGCAGCACATGAATCCGTCCTGGCCGCAGCACCACGGCGGCGACATGGCCGACATCCGGGCCGCGCTGGCGTGGGCCTTGGGCCCGGATGGCGACGCGCCGCTGGCCATGGCGCTGGTGCGGGCGTCCGAGCCGTTGTGGACGGGGCTGCTGCTGGTGGACGAATGGCGCGTCCTGCTGGAGCGGGCGCTGGCGCAGGCGCGCGACGCCGGCCGCGAGGGGGAGGGGGATGCCGCTTGGTTGCAGATGCATCTGGCCGGCCTGCAGGCCCTGGAGGCTGCGGCCGGCTGAAGCCCTGGCGTCCTGCAAGGGGTGGCCGCTGCACGGGCTGCCTTGGGCAGATTGTCAATCACTCATCTGGCACATCACCCCGCAAAGTGTGTATACTTCGCTCCCTCGCAAACGCACTGCCAGCAACGCCGACAAGTCGGACGCGCCGGCGGGTGAGTTTGAAACCCCAGAGGTTGCGGAGTCGGGCCGGCGCCATTCATGGTTTGCTGATTTGCATCTGTGTTGCCTGAAGGGTTTGTCGAAGCCTTGCGAAAGGTTGGCGCCAGAAATATGTGCGCCAGCGGACACAAGGTTTTGAACGAGTCGGGAAATTGCTTGTTACAGCGGTTTTAAATAACCAAGCAGTTGACAAGGAATTCTCCTG